>NZ_DICC01000013.1:0-8850 GCF_002415215.1 Empedobacter sp. UBA5036 | reverse complement strand
TTCTATAGCACGTTTGTTCATCGTTTTGACGCAGGCTTTTAGATCGTATCCACTGTTAAAGGATTTGTAAGACTTCTTGTTTTGTAATTATTCTTCTTTGTAGATACTACCTATGTAATGTTAAAAATAATAAAAAGTTCTTACCGAAAATATGTTTTGAGCTTTTGGGACTCAAACTATCTTCAGAATAACTTTTCTATTTACTCAGTTAGTAAGATACTACCGTTTGACAATACATAAAAAGTCTATGACATACTGTTATAGACTTTTTTTGTATTTATTTATTATGAATCTAATTCTTCTTCAAATATTTTTTTTCTAAGAAATAATACAATTTCAAGAAAAGAATCGAGAAAAATATTCCGATTAGTGTTCCGAAAAATATATCTCCTGTGAAATGTACCCCGACATAAACTCTACTGTAAGCAACCATTAACGCCCAAACAATTAAGATATAAAGTAACCATTTGTAATAGCGTCTCAAAAGTATTCCAATAAAAATTGCAATCGCCATATGATTAGATGCATGCGCCGAAGTAAAACCGTATCTACCTCTACCCTCGCAATCTATCGGGCGAAATAATCCTTGAATCGACTCGGTGTAACATGGACGAAAACGTTGAAAAGAATTTTTCAAGATATTTGTAAATTGATCTGCACACGCTATCATCAGTGCAATACAAACTCCAGCCAATAAGGTTTTTTTCCAACCAAGTTTTACATAAAGTAAGATGAGAAAGATGACATACAACGGAATCCATGTTTTTTTATCGGTTACTAATAACCAAAACCAATCCCATTTTTCATTCCCTAAATTATTGAAATACAAAAATATTTGTACGTCCCAATCAAAATAATCTTGTATCATTACCTACTTACTGATCCGCCTAAACCTAATGCTTCGTCTACAGATTTTGGTTCTACAACAACCGCAGGTTCTTCCACAATTGGCTCAACCACATTTTCTATAACGGGTTCTGTTGTTTCTTGCACATCCAATTCCAAATCCTGTACAGGATCTACAGCTTTCATAGTTGGTGCATCATCTTTCAACGCTGCATTTACTGTATTGTCTTGATGAATAGCTTGATGCATTTCATCTACTGGATTACGAACTTCATCAAATGATTTCTGAAAATCTTCCATTGGATTAATTTTCGCAAAAGAATCTTTGACTTCATTCATTGGATTTAACTCTTTTATGGTATTCTGAATCTCTTTTGTAGGATCAACATCCTGAACAGGATTCATAATCTCTTGCTTGATATCTTCAGATGCTTCTTTTAATTTGCGCACAGCAGTTCCCAAACCACGAGCAATTTCTGGAATTTTATCTGGTCCAAAAATCACTACAGCAACCACCATAATAATCACGACTTCCTGGAAGTCTAAAAACGCTGGGTATATTACTAAACTATTCACTAAACAAATGTATAAAATCTAAATTTAGTAGAAGAAAAAAAGCCATCAAATTTCTTTGATGGCTTTCTTAAAATTTATTTAAAATTTGAATCTTATTTATTCATTTGACCTTTTTTAGTAAAGTCGTACAATAAAGGAGATGCAACGAAAATAGACGAGAATGTACCAATTACGATACCGATTAATTTCGCAAACATAAATCCTTTGATTGATTCTCCACCAAATGCAAAAATGATTAATACGATTAAGAACGTTGATAAAGACGTATTAATTGTACGTGATAATGTTTCTGAAGTAGAAATATTAATAATATCGTACAAGTTGTGGTTTTTCTCAACTGTTAAATTCTCACGAATACGATCCAAGATAATAATCGAGTCATTCATCGAATAACCAATTACCGTCAAAATCGCCGCGATAAACGCTTGGTCGATCTCCATGTTGAAAGGTAAAATTCCTTTGAATAAAGAGAAAACTCCTAACACAATAACCACGTCATGCGCTAAAGCAATGATAGTTGATAATGAGAATTGCCAACGTTTGAACATCACGATTAAGTAGAAGAAAATTGCAACTAATGCTAAAGAAACCGCTATGTAAGAAGCTCTTGTTGTATCATCGGCAATTGTAGGACCTACTTTTGCAGAAGACATTAAACCAATTGTAGCATTATCTTCAGAGAAATCTTTTTCAGACATATTCGCTGGTAAATAAGATTTAAGACCTGCATATAATTTGTCTTTAATCTCATCATCTACATTTGTTCCATCTTCGTCAGCCTTGTATGCTGTTGTAATTTTTACTTGATTTTGACCACCATACGTTTTCACCTGTGGTATCATTTTTTCACCATCTAACACGAAAACATCACCCAAACTTTCAGAAATTTGTTGAGGATCTACATGTTTATCAAAACGAACTGTATATGTACGTCCACCTTGGAATTCGATACCCATATCAAATCCTTTTGTGAAAATAGAAATTAAAGCAACTACTGTTAAAACAATTGAAATCGCATAAGAGATTTTTCTTGTTTTTAATAAGTCAACTTTAATGTTTTGTAACCAGTGCGCTGTAAATGATGTATAAAAAGGAACAGATTTTCCTTTTGCTAAACGTCCTTCTACAAAGTAACGTGTAATAAAAATCGCTGTAAATGTTGATGTAAAAATACCAATCATAAACGTTGTTGCGAAACCTACAACAGGACCTTTACCAAAGAAGAATAAAATTAATGCTGTGATAAATGATGTCGAGTTGGCATCAATAATTGCAGAGAAAGCTCCTTTCCATGAATAAGCGAAATCTACTGCTTGACGTAATGATTTTCCTTTTCTTAATTCTTCTTTTACACGTTCGTAAATCAAGATATTCGCGTCCATTCCTGTTACCAATGTCAAGATAATCCCGGCAATACCTGGTAAAGATAATGTAGCTTTTAGCGATACTAAGAATCCTAATAAGAATAATAAGTTAATGATTAAAGCAACGTTAGCATAGATACCTGCACGGCTGTAGTAAAATACCATCCAGATTAATACCAATGCAAATGCACAACCGAAAGCGATTAACGAACTGTTAATTGCTTCTTGTCCTAATGATGGACCAACAACCTCTGCAGAAACGATTTTAGATGAAGCTGGTAAAGAACCTGCTTGTAAAATGTTTGCTAAATCTTTTGCTTCATCAATTGTAAAGTTTCCAGAAATAACAGAGTTACCTCCTGTAATTTGATTACTGATATTTGGCGCAGAATATACCATATTGTCTAACACAATTGCAACACCTTGACCTGGTTGTCCAGGACCTGCAGGTTTCAACTCGTCTGTAATACGAGACCACTCTTGTGCTCCGACTTGATTCATTTGCATTGTAACAACAGGCTCATTTGTAATAGAACCAGGGTTACGCTCACCAGCAGCCGAAACTACTTTATCTCCTTCGATTAATGGTTCTTGCGTTCCATTTTTACCTTTTAAGACATAAAACTCTAATAATTTAGGAGCAGATTTATCATTTGCTTGTTTACCTAAATTCATTGGCTTATTCGCCCAAGAGTATTTATATCCTCTAATATTTGCTGGTAATCCAGGTACAAAACCTTTGTCTTGCATCACACGATTTACAACAGCTGTATCTTTTACATTAACAACAAAACTTGCATTAGAACCAGCTGGTTGCATAACTTCTGCTAAAGTTTTGATTGTTTGTCCTTTCTCATTTTTTACATTATATTTTTCTGTATTAACGCTAGAAAAGTATTGTAAAACAGTAGGATCTTGACGAACAACTTGCCAAAACTCTAATTTTGCTGTAGATTGTAATAATTTTTTTACACGGTCTGTGTCAGAAACACCTGGTAATTCTACCAAGATACGTCCATCACCTTTATCACCTAAACGTTGAATTACTGGCTCAACAACACCAAATTGATTAATACGAGAGCTAATTACATCATAAGCTGTTGCAACTTTAGCTTCGATATCTTTACGGATTACTTCTTTTACCTGATCGTCAGAAGCATTGTACGCAATTTTATCCGCATTGTTTTTGTTTCCAAACAAATCTGCAGCTGCGTATTTTGTTCCTCCTTTTATTTTATCAAATTCTTGAAAAAATAATTCGACATAAGGTACGTTACCGTTTGTTTTTTGAGCTTTATCTGTAGCGTCCAAAGCCGTTGCCAACATAGGGTTTTGACTTTTCGCTGATAAATTCTCGATTAAATCTCTTTCAGAAACTTGTAAAATTACGTTGATACCACCTTTCAAATCTAATCCTAAATTGATTTCATTGTTTTTGGCATACCCATAATCGTACTTAATAATTCCCAAATCAAGAGGATGCTGAGCCAAGCTATCTAAAATTCTTGGTTCGTCTTCTGGCTTACTCGCCAAGCGCGCCGCCTCATGCTCCACTTTAGTTGTGTACCAAGTATAACTTAGTTGTCTGATACACAAGAGACTTAAAATAATTGCAAATGCTGCAATGAGCCATCTTCCTCGCATAATGTTTAATTGATAAATAAATTTTGACGGACAAATATAATAGTCTTGAAAATACTTTCACAATTTTTTAAGAATAAATCGAAAATCGATGTCCGTATTTCGAAATTCTTTATTCAAAAAATTAGATTTCCTTTTGGTATTTGTAGATGTAAATTGACGCTTTATTGGAGTCATCATCATTATCTTCGCACAAATACAAGGTATAATTCTTTCCAGATTCTTTATACAACGCTAAACCTTCGATTTTCTTATCATCCGAAATTTTTTGCCAACGTATAACCTCCATTCTAGCTAAATCTAACTCACCAATAATAGAACCTTTTATTTCTCCATTAAACTGAGTTGTACTTTTAGATTCTACTGTTGCTGTAAACAAAACTTTTCCATCTACTAAAATAGCATCTGAAAAAGTAGTGGTTTCATTGTTAATTTTAGGCAAAGTGATTGGAAAAAAATCAATTGATTTTCCTCTCAAATCATTTATCTTGCCTCCCACTCTATAAATTCCGTTTACGCCAGCAGGACCATTTCCTCTGTTGAAAAAATATGTACAATGTCCATCTGTAATAATTCCTTCGATGTTAAAATCTTTTTTAGATAAATTTGAAACCTTTAAAAATTCATCCAAAAGAAAACTATAATTATCGTTTTGTACCTCTTTGGTTTTGATGTTATATGAAATCAAATCGAAACGATTTTCTTTAGAGCCCGATCCAAGAATGTACAAATGATTGTCAAATTTTGTAATCGCTTCAAAATCTGGTTTATCTTTTTTAGTGATATGTTTTGATTTTACTTCTGGATTCAAATCAACTTTATCCACTTCTTTTTTCTTTTTATTGTAAACGTACAAATGTGCTTTATCATCGGAAATCGTGTAAACATGGTGTTTATCAACCACTAATCCTGATGCCGCTCCAAGCCCATTTATGACAATTAAAACCTTAAGAATGAAATTGTAAAACAACATAGATGTAAGATTTGTTTTTAAGAGGTTTCAAAAGTAATCAAAGAATATCAGAAACCTTGATAAATAACCGATTTTTTGTAAAAAAAGAACTTAACTTTGTAGCATTTAAAAAGAAAATTGAGAGATGAAAAAAATTCTAAAAATTTACATTGACGCCTACAGCGGACTTTCGAAAGAATCTTGGATGTTAGCCATCGTAATGTTGTTGAACCGAATGGGTTCGATGGTTTTACCATTTTTAGGAATTTATATGATCTCCGAATTAGGATTTTCTTTGGAAAACTCGGGAATAGTCTTAAGTTGTTTTGGAGTTGGTTCTGTAATTGGTTCTTGGCTTGGAGGTTGGATAACAGATAAAATCGGAAACTTTAAAGTACAAGCTATCAGTTTATTTCTAAGTGCTCCAATGTTTTTGATTTTACCTTATTTTAAAACGGTAGAATCTTTTGCTGTTATTATGCTTGTTTTGAGTATTATTAGCGAAATGTTTCGTCCTGCAAACTCAGTTGCCATCACACGTTATGCTAAGAAAGAAAATATCACTCGTGCTTTTTCTTTGAATAGAATGGCGGTTAATTTAGGTTTCTCAATTGGTCCATCAATGGGAGGTTTTTTATCTAATTATTCGTACGATTTATTATTCTATTGCAATGCAGGAGCCGCTTTGGTTGCTGGAATTGTTTTCTTTGTCTTTTTCAATGGACGAAAAGAGCGAAATGCAGCCAACACAGAAACTGTATCAGACAAAGCTACAGTCGAAAAAGAACGAAATGCATACACAGACACTCCTTTCTTAGTATTCAATCTATTTTGTGTATTATTCTCCATTGCATTTTTCCAAATTCTAAATACACTTCCATTATTTTATAAAGATGTAGTGCATTTAACACAAACAGAAATTGGATTATTAATGGGATTCAGTGGAATAATCATTGTTGTATTCGAGATGTTGTTGATCCATTATACCGAAAAAAGATTTACAGTTACACAACTTTTAGTTTTCGGTTCATTTATCACAGCAATTAGTTATTTTATCTTCACATTTAGTCACACATTAAGAATGTTGTACTTAGCAATTGGACTGATGTCTATTGGAGAAATGCTTGTTTTACCTTTGATGTCAACGGTTACAGCTTTTCGTTCGCAAAAAAATAACCGAGGAGCTTATATGGGACTAAACGGAATGACAGCAGCAATTGCCTTTATTGTTTCGCCATTTTTAGGAACTCACATTGCTACCGATTACGGTTTTAATACACTTTGGATAATCACCACAGTTATTTTAGTCATCGTAGCTATCGGATATCACTTTTTTACTAAACCACTTTTACCAAAAAATATTTAAGATTTTCTTATCTTCGATAATTATTAGTTGAAATCACATGAAAGTATATACAAAAACAGGAGACAAAGGAACAACAGGTTTATATGGAGGAACACGTGTCTCTAAAAATAGTTTAAAGATTGATTCTTACGGAACTGTTGATGAATTAAATTCTTATTTAGGATTAATTCGTTCTTATGAAATTGATCCAGCATTAGAGGAAGAAATTATCATCATCCAAAAAGGTTTATTCAATCTTGGAGCTGAATTAGCAACGCCAGTCGATAAATTATACTTGGCAAATGGTAAACCTCGCATTCCGAAAACCGTTACTGAAGAAGATATTGTTCAATTGGAAGAATGGATTGATGATTTGGAAGGACAATTGGAACAATTGACACATTTTATTTTGCCAGGAGGAAATCAAGCCGCTTCTCATGCACATGTTGCGCGTTGTATTTGTCGTCGTGCCGAACGTTTGACAGTTGGTTTGGCTGAGGAAGAAGAAATCCGTCCAGAATTACAAAAATATTTGAATCGTCTTTCTGATTATTTGTTTGTTTTAGGTCGAAAAATTGCCACAGACAATAATCACGAAGAAGTAAAATGGATTCCAGGTGAATAAAAAAGCTCTTTTATTTTTGAATGGCGAAGTCCCTACTATTCTGCCTGATACATCAAATTATGATATGATTTTTTGTACAGATGGTGCATTTCGTTATTTACAAAAATTACATATAACGCCCGATGTTATTTCGGGCGATTTTGATTCTTTTGAAATCAGTCAGTTTCCTCCTGAAACAGAAGTTATTTCTACTCCAGATCAAAATGACACAGATTTTACAAAAGCCTTACAAATCATTTTGGATAAAGGTTTTGAACAGGTTGATGTTTTTGGAGCAAGTGGTCGTCAACAAGATCATTTTATTGGAAATTTGAATGCGGCTTATCGTTTCAAAGATCAAATCAATATTTTGTTCTACGATAATTATAGCCAATATTTTTTCGCAGAAAAAGAAACGAAATTAGAAGGTTATTTTGGACGAACAATTTCGCTTCTCCCCTTTCCTGAATGTAAAAATATTATCACAAAAGGTTTGGAATATCCATTGAATAAAGAAGATTTAAACTTACTTTCTCGCATAGGAACTCGTAACAAAGCCAATGAAGATGTGGTTACAATTGATTATTCAGAAGGTAATTTAATCATCTTTATCATCGATCAAGAATTTCCTATTTTGATTGCTTAATTTCACTATTTTCAGTGAAATACATCTTTAGTATTTTTTGTACATTTACTGAAAACCAAATTACTATGAATAAATTTTCAGTTATTGTAGCATCTATTTTAGCCGTTGGGTTAATTGCTGCAACATGTATATTAGGAAACGCTTACAAATACAAATTCAGAAGTTCTGAATCGATCAATGTTACTGGAAATGCTTTGAAAGATTTTAATGCTGATTTAGTCAAATGGCGTGCAACTTTTAGTCGCAAAGATTATGATTTGCGCATTGCTTCGGATCAATTAAAAGCTGATCAAACGGTTGTCAAAAACTTTTTGATTTCGCAAGGAATCAATCCAAAAGAAATTGTTTTTGAAGCGGTAAATATTTCAAAAGATTTTCAGTACGGAACAGATGCAAACGGAAATTCGATTAGTCAATTTACTGGTTATAATCTATCTCAAGACGCAACAATCGAATCGAAAGAATTGGATAAAATAGAGAAAGCTTCGCGTGAAATTTCAACTTTAATTAGCCAAGGCATCGAATTGAGTTCATCTAATCCAAATTATTACTACTCGAAATTAGAAGATTTAAAACTTGAATTGATTGCACAAGCTTCTGAAAATGCAAAACAACGCGCTGAAAATATTGCAACAAAATCTGGCACTAGTTTAGGAAAATTAAAACAAGCCGATTTGGGTATTTTTCAGATTACAGGAAAAAATGATAATGAAGAATATTCGGCTGGTGGTTCATTGAATACCACATCTCGCCAAAAAACGGCTCAAATTACTGTGAGAGCAAGTTATAACTCAAATTAAAAAATCAATAAAAAAAAGCTTCTTAATATTAAGAAGCTTTTTTGTCTATTTAAATATGTCCCGTCCTGAAATAGCG
>NZ_DICC01000069.1:0-13548 GCF_002415215.1 Empedobacter sp. UBA5036 | reverse complement strand
AGAAAAGCTTTTAATCACTGTAAATCAATTAATAACAGAAATAAAGAAAGAGACAGAAATAAGTTCTTATGCAATAATAACACAGGGTGCAAATTATGTTAACGAGAAGAACTTAACCAATTCGGCAACTCCGAAAAATCACTTTTTTATGAGCAGTATTTCTGTTCCGTTCATTGAAGCTTTTGAAATTGATTTTGATATTAGAAAGAGAATTAAGAGCAAGGAAATTGAGAAAATGCCATTTTACATTGAACAGAGTTTTTACATTTCGACAAAGAGGAAACACTACAGTTCTGAAGAACCAACTTGGTTTAAGAAGTTTGACTTTGAGAGTGAAAAACTCAAAACTAGTTTGAGTTACTCAGCTTTGACATTTGAGAATATTTGTGACTTGATAGACATATCAGAATGAAAACAACTAAGCATAACATCTGTAACTGTTTTACAACTCCATTTTAGTATAAAAACACAAAATAGTATAAATAATAACCTCTTTAAAACGATTTTAGGGAGGTTTTTTGTTTTATATGAAACCGTAGTATATTAAACTCTATATAAAAAACATTCGTTTTAATTCTTCTACAATCATTTTAATTGATTCAATTTTTGATTGTTCTTATAGTAGTAATCACTACCTTTATTCCAAAGTTGATGCTATGTGTTTTCATGTAAAAGTTACCAAAACAAAAGAACAGATTGAGAAGAAATCGAGGTTGAAATTCAAGCCTGAGGTAACATTTACGCCAAATCCTCATTTCAAAGGTTTTGATCATCCGAAATTACCTGTTATCACCAATCAACAAGATTATATTCATTTGTTGGAATGGGGTTTAGTTCCGCATTGGGCTGGAAATGATTTTAATTCGAATAATACACTAAACGCACGAATTGAAACTATTGATGAAAAACCATCTTTTCGAGATGCTTACACCAATCGTTGTGTGATATTGGTTGATGGCTTTTATGAATGGCGACACGAAGGCAAAGACAAAATCAAATATGATATCGGAATCAACAATAATTTGATGTGTTTAGCAGGATTATATTCTGATGATACGTTTACGATAGTTACAACTGAAGCTGTCGGCATTATGGATTATATCCACAATACTAAACATCGTATGCCAGTAGTCCTAAATGATGGTGAAAACTTAATGAATTGGCTTAATTGTAAACCAATTGTTCCGTTTACTGATTTCAGCTACCAGCGTGAAGATGGTCAAGTGAGTTTATTTGGATAATTCGGATTTTATATGTCGAAATAAGATTTTTCGGACATCCTTATTATCTTGTTTTTGTTCAATAAATGATTTCATTTCGTCTAGATTATCAAGTAAATGATCGCAATAGCCAAATCCTTTGTAAACTCCTTTTTCAATTAATACAATACCTTTTTCATTTTCAGTTCTTCCAACCAATTCAAATAAAAAGTCCTTTTTAGGTAAATGCACTGTTTTCAAAAATTGACGAACTCTTTTGTTGTAAAGTTTCACATCTTCCCTATTTATACAAGCTCCGTTACATTCTTCTAAACTATATTGAAAACAACTTGATTTGGTTTTATATAAACCATTTATTTTTTGACAAAGCTTATATTTATCTGTAATGTAAAATAAATAATCTTTTGCTTCATTTAACGATGTAAATGAGATAATTTCGTTCCCAGAGTTATCAATTTTCTTCACAATTAATGCATGATAACCATCCGAATTTATTTCTTTGTTCAAAGCATAGAAAAACTTAATTTTTCGTTGAGCTCGATTAAATAGTGGTAGATTTTGCTTAATTAGTTCAGATTCTCTCAACAAAGCAATTAATTCATTTCCTGTATTTTCAAATTGAATGGAATGCGTAAAATACTGTAGTTTGATTTCTTTTTTGTCAAGTGATTTGAAGTGCTGAATCAATCGTTTTCTAATGTCAATACTTTTTCCAATGTAGATAATATCTTGCTTGTCGTTGTATAAATAATACACGCCACAAATATTTTTTGGAACTTGGTCAACCAACATTTTCAATCTATCATTCAGTACCATGGTACAAATTTACTGAATCAATTTCTAATTATTATTTTTTAACACTTTTCGACGACACCTTGTAGCGTTTTATTTGCTCAACTTTGTAACATGATGTATGCTTTAGTTGACTGCAATAATTTTTATGCTTCGTGCGAACGAGTTTTTAATCCAACGCTGAATGGAAAGCCTGTTGTAGTACTTTCTAACAATGATGGTTGTGTAATTGCACGTTCTAATGAAGCAAAAGATTTAGGGATTCCAATGGGTGCTCCTGCTTTTGAATACGAGAATAATTTTAGATTAAATAAAATCAATGTTTTCTCTTCAAATTATGCTTTATATGCGGATATGAGTAATCGCGTGATGATGATTTTAAAATCCTATTGTCCTGATATAGAAATTTATTCGATTGATGAATCTTTTCTTCTTTTCAAAGGCTTTGATAATTATGATTTGGTAAATTACGCCCAAGAAATTAAACAAAAAATATATACCATTACCAAAATCCCTGTTTGTATTGGTATTGCTCCTACAAAGGCTTTAGCTAAAGTGGCGAATCGAATAGCAAAGAAATTTCCTAAACATCATAATGGTGTTTATATGATTGATTCGAAAGAGAAAATAAACAAAGCCTTAAAATGGTTAAAATGTGAGGATATCTGGGGAATTGGGCGACGTTTAGCTAAACGTTTAGCTTTTATTGGTTGTAAAAACGCGTATGATTTTACATTATTGAGTGATGAATACATTAAACGAAATTTCTCAATCGTAGAATTGCGTTTGAAAAAGGAATTATTAGGCGAAAGCGTCTTAAAATTAGATGAAGTTCAACGCAAAAAATCAATTGCGACCACTCGAAGTTTTGAGAAAACAATCAATGATTATGAAAATCTGAAAGAGCGTGTTTCTACATTTGCTGTTTCTTGTGCGGAAAAGCTCAGAAAAGAACAATCAAAATGCAACATTATTACTGTATTTGTGATGACCAATCGTTTTGATGAAAAGCAATCATTTGTTTCAAACTCATTAAGTACAACCTTAGATTTTGATTCGAATTCGAGCATTGTTTTGTCCAAATATGCTTTATTTTTATTGGATAAATTGGTGCCTGCAGAAGGAAAAGTTCCTGATTATAAAAAAGCTGGCGTTATTGTTTCGGCTATTACGCCCGATAATCAAGCACAAATGAATTTATTTCACGAAGATTCTCCAAAACATAAAGCGTTGATGAGTGTAATGGATCAATTAAATGCGAATTATGGCGCTCATATGCTAAAATTAGCTTCGCAAGATGTGCGTAGAAAATGGAAAATGAAGCAAGAACGTTTGTCACCTTGCTACACAACAAGATTTACAGATATTTTAAATGTTTATTAAATGGTACATTTTATTCAAGTTCCGAAATTCTCAGAAGAGTTAATCAATATCCCTATCAAAACAGATGGTGAAAAACGATTTGTTCAATTTTTTGGTGATGTTTCGGCTGGTTTCCCCTCTCCTGCTGCTGATTTTGTACAAAATAATATTAGTTTAGACGAAATTCTTCTGAATCATCCCGAAGCCACTTATCTCAATCGTGTGGGTGGCGAAAGTATGTATCCTGAATACCTAAAAGGTGATTTACTTATCATTCGATCTGATATCGAACCTAGACATCATGATGATATTGTAGTATCGGTCAACAATTCCGAATATACCTTCAAACGTTATGATGCCATCAACAAACAACTGATTTCTCTTAATCCGAAATACAAAAATTGTATTCAATTACAAGATGAAGATGTTGTCATTATTTTGGGTGTAGTTACTGATTTGGTGAGGCATAAGAGGAATTAAATCATTTCTAATGTTTTATTTATAATTTATTACATTTTATCTAACTTTAATAAAATCTCAAAATAATGGAAAGAAATTTTTATATTATAAATATGCATAAAATACTTTATCTGGCAAGAAATTTACATGAAAAAGGTTACAATAATTTGAGAGTTATTCCGTCATTGTCATCGTCAGGAATGTATTGGAGATGTATATTTCTAGTAGATGTTAATGGAAAAAGAAATAATCTTTATATAACAAATTGGATTCAAGAATTTTATGATGTTAATCTTAAAGAAATAGATCTTGATGAATTAACGAGATTATTTATTTCAGAAGAAAAAGAATTTCTAAAAAATGCTAAAAGCGAAAATAATCAATATGTTGAATGGTTTAAAAATGTACTTGAAAAAGTAAAAAAAGATGAGTTACCATATGCTTTTTCAGATTTTTATTCATCAACTCATTATTGGAAAACTTCAATCGGAAATAAAATCAAAATTATTCCTGGAGAAGAAAAGTATAATTTTTAAAATAATAAATCAACTTCTAAAAATTCATTGTAACGATAAAATCCAATGATGATTCAGTTTTTCAATAGTATCTGAATCAAAATCAGAACAGGTACAAAACGTGACATCAGCATAAACTTGGAACATAAATTATCATTTTTATAAATATACTTTTTCTTTTCAAAAGCATTTATCTGTTACTATTATAATATTACCTTTTTATTATCTCCACGACTTATTTTGTCGCTATACTTTTTTATATTTGAAAAACATTAACAAATATGGTTTACCGTAAATAATTATCCGTTATTATGACTTTATTTGCAGTTTAACATTTTGTATATTTAACTTTTTTAAGTTTCCTTTAATGATTATTAATAACCAAACAACATTATTCATAGATGAAATAAATAAAATAATCTCATCTAATTCTAATATAAAAATTTGCACTAATTATTTTACATTCAATGCGGTTTTTGAAATAATTAATAAAATTTCTGAATTTAAATCTATTGAAATTCTAGTGCAAGATGCCAACTTTAATAATCAAAAAGAATTGTTCATTCATGATATAAGTGAGAATGAAACAAATTCTAAGCTTCAAACTTATTATCGATTAAATAAGACAACTCAACAACTTAATCATAATGTAGAGATTCGTTCTGGACAAACAGGTGGAAACTCATTTATTATTATAGATGATACAGTTTATAATTTTGCTCCTCATAATTTTACTGAACCTACTTTAGGATTAATAAAGGATGCGAAGCCATATATTATTATAGAAATTGCTGATCCTACATATACATTTTCTACAATTTTTAATCAATTATGGAATAGTTCAAAAAATATAAAAACAGAATTAATAGAACTGTATCACATTGCTTCTCCTTTAAATAGTCCTGAATTAATTTATAAATATTCGATACATAAAATATTTGAAAATAAAACGACTGAAGATATTCATGAAGATCGTTTAAATAGAACAGGTTTTAAAAATTCAATTGTTTGGAATAAATTATTCAACTTTCAAAAAGATGCAGTTTTAGGTGCAATTGATAAAATAGAAAAATATAATGGATGTATCATTGCTGATTCTGTTGGATTAGGAAAAACTTTTGAAGCTTTAGCAATTATCAAATATTATGAATTGAGAAATGATCGAGTATTAGTATTAGCTCCCAAAAAATTGAGAGAAAACTGGATTGGTTATACTAAAAATTATAAAAATAATATACTTGAAAAAGATCGTTTTAATTTTGATGTATTAAACCACACAGACTTAACAAGAACTTCAGGGATGTCTGGAGATATTAATTTAGAAACTATTCATTGGAGTAATTATGATTTAATTGTTATTGATGAATCTCATAATTTCAGAAATAATAATCCATCAAATAAGAAAGTTACTCGATATGAAAAGTTGATTAATGATGTGATTAAATCAGGCGTTAAAACAAAAGTTTTATTACTTTCTGCAACACCTGTTAATACTAAACTAAACGATCTAAAAAATCAAGTTGCTTTTATTACAGAAACAAATGATCAAGCTTTAAAAGATGAAGGAATCTCAAGTATTGATTTAACGCTTAATCAAGCACAAAGAAAGTTTAATAATTGGGTAAAAAAAGCTAATCCGACAAGAGAAGATCTTATCAATCAATTGGATGGAGACTATTTTAAATTATTAGATATTTTCACTATATCTCGTTCAAGAAAACATATCGAAAAATATTACGATATAGCTGATATCGGTAAATTCCCTGAAAGATTAAAACCTATCTCAATCAATAGTGATTTTGACAGTGAAAATAAATCTTTTTCTATTACAAGTATTAATGATGAATTAGAATCACTGAATCTAAAATTTTATTCTCCAATGTATTTTATTTTGGAAAATAAAAGAAAAGCTTATGAAGAATTATATGATACAACAACTTCAAGAGGTACTATATTTAAGCAATCAGATCGTGAAGAAAGTATCATTACTTTAATGCGTGTTAATCTTTTAAAACGTTTAGAATCTTCTATCTATTCATTTCGTTTAACCTTAGAAAGATTATTAAGTCATACAAATCATCTTCTTGAAAAATTGATGAATCATAAAGAATATTTAGATGATATAGATGTTAGAGATTTTGATTTTGATGATGATCTTTTGAGTGATTTGGTTGTTGGTGGAAAAATTAAAGTTTTATTACAAGATTTAGACTTGGTCAAGTTTAAAGAATTTTTAGAATCAGATCGTAAGATCATTGAAAATCTATTGATTAAATGTAACATCGTAACCCCAGACAGAGACCGTAAATTACTTGATTTAAAAAATCTTATTGAAAACAAATTAGAAAATCCTATAAATGAAGTAAATAAAAAAATTATTGTTTTCTCTGCATTTGCCGATACTGTAAAATATTTATATGATCAATGTGCAAGTGATTTAAAATTAAGACACAATCTGAGTTCTGCTTTGGTTTTGGGTAGTGATACGAACAAAACAAATTTGAATGGAATTAAAAATGATTTACAAAGTATATTAACTAATTTTTCGCCTATTTCTAAATCAAGAAAAGATATTAAACCTGATGCAACAGAGGAAATAGATATTTTATTCTGTACAGATTCAATTTCAGAAGGACAAAACTTACAAGATTGTGATTACTTAGTAAACTATGATATTCACTGGAATCCTGTCCGAATTATTCAACGTTTTGGACGTATAGATCGTATTGGATCAAGCAATAAACAAATTCAATTAGTCAATTTTTATCCAAATTTAGAACTTGATCAATACATTGATTTGGTACAACGTGTAAAAGGTAGAATGCAGATACTTGATATTTCTGCAACGGGTGATGATAATGTTATTGATGAAAGAGCTGGTCAAGAAAAAGAATTAGACTACAGAAAGAAACAATTGGAAAAAATGAAAGAATCTGTTGTCGATTTAGAAGATCTTGAAGGGGGTATTTCGATTTCTGATTTAACGTTCAATGATTTCAAAGTAGATGCAGATCGAATTACTGAAGATGAAAAAAAACAGTTTCACTACATAACTTCAGGATCATTTTCTGTCTTAGATAATAATATCCTTGATTTGCAAAAAGGTGTTTTGTTTTGTCTGAAAGATTTAGAAACAAAAAACTTTGAAGATAAATTAAAAATCAATCTTTTGCATCCGTACTCTTTGGTCTATATTTCTAATGAAGGAGATATTAAAGTTCCTATGCGAATGGGTAAAAAGTCGTTGGACTTATTTAAAAAACTTTCTTTTTCTCAATATAAAATTAACGAAGAACAATTGAAAGAATTTAATTTGAAAACAAAATCTGGAAAATTTATGACACAATATGTAGAATTATTAGATCTTGTGAAAAATCATTTGATAGGTGAAGATCAAGAATTGCAAGCGGACTCAATTTTTAATCCAAATGGTTCTTTGTTGAGTCAAAGCATGAATACAGATAATTTTGAAGTAATTAGCTATTTAATCGTCAATTAATGGATTGGAAAACAATTTTACAATTACCTGCTCAATGTCAAGTCGATTCACCAATCAAAAAAACATCCTTGAAAAAAATGGATGGAATCACGACAAGTGAAATCAAATTGATAGATCAAGCGGAAGTACAAAGTATTCGTGTTTTCGGATTTGTTACGCAAAAAAATGCGAACATTTCTTCTTACGAAACAGAAACAGAATCATTTTTAGATATCTATTTTGTTCGTTTGATTATTGCAGAAGAAGTGTATCAAAAATTATATAAACCCGTTACACGATTGCTACATAAGCTAATTCCTCATCATTGTGTAATTATTGTTGAAGACGACAAGCAAAAACAAACGAATGTTTCGTTGTATAAAAAATCAATCAACCAAAGTAATCATATGTTGCGTGTGTTGAATGAAGAAATTATTTCTACCTCAGTAGATAAAGCAACCAGTGAAGAGTTTTTTGAGCAATTATCTTTTGATAAAGCGAATAAAATAAACTTGAAAGCTTTTTATAACTATTATATACAAATCTTTCAGAATTTTAATTTAGTTGATTTAACAGGAGAATTTAAAGTGAGAACGTTAGAACAAACTGAACAATTCTTGAAAATGAATGAAGAAGTTGTAAACTACGAAACTAAAATAAAGTCTTACCAAAATCAGTTAAAAACTGTTACCCAAATGAATGAAAAAGTGAGGTTAAATTCCGAAATTTACCAACTGAAAAATAAAATAAACGATTTAAAAAATAAACTATAAGCATGGAAAAGATAAACGAATTAACATCCGAAAATATCGTACAACAAAATATTGAACGATTAAAAGAAATCTTTCCAACAGCTTTTAGTGAAGGTAAATTGGTCGTAGAGGAATTACAAGCTTTGGTTGGTGAATATATTGAAAAAAACAAAGAATTCTACCAAATGACTTGGGCAGGTAAAACCCAAGCACAAAAAGAAGCCAACAAAGTATCTACAGCTACAT
The DNA here is from genome assembly GCF_002415215.1 of Empedobacter sp. UBA5036. Classification (NCBI taxonomy): domain Bacteria; kingdom Pseudomonadati; phylum Bacteroidota; class Flavobacteriia; order Flavobacteriales; family Weeksellaceae; genus Empedobacter; species Empedobacter sp. UBA5036. The sequence goes on along the minus strand of NZ_DICC01000069.1, from coordinate 4,724 downwards.
TACGTCCAAATAAAACAGATAGTAAAGACTGGGATACGACAGGTAATATTTTTATTGAAGGAGATAATTTAGAAGTTTTGAAATTGTTGCAAAAAACCTATAGCAACAAAATTAAAATGATTTATATAGATCCGCCATACAATACAGGTAAAGACTTTGTTTATAAAGACAATTACAAAGATAATTTATCTAATTATTTAGAAATTACAGGACAAACAGACGAAGAAGGTAAAAAGCTTTCTACAAACACAGATAGTGATGGGCGTTACCATAGTAATTGGTTGAACATGATGTATCCTCGTTTAAAATTAGCACGTAATTTATTGACGGATGATGGCGTAATTTTCATTTCGATTGATGATAATGAACAAGCTAATTTGAAAAAGTTATGTGACGAAATTTTTGGAGAAGATAATTTTGTAAATAATGCAATTTGGCATAAAAAATACGGGGCTGCAAATGATGCTCAATATTTTTCTGATGTTCACGATTTTGTACTTATTTACTGCAAAAATAAAAATGGTTGGAAACCTAATTTATTAGAAAGACCTGAAGAATTAAATGCAAAATATAAAAATCCTGATAATGATCCACGTGGACCTTGGATTGCGACTAATTTATCAGTTCGTACATATTCAGCAAATAATGACTATATAATTTCAGGGCCTAATGGTCAGGAATTTACACCACCCCCATCAAGATCTTGGGTTGTATCAAAAGAAAAATTTAAAGAGTTATTGGATGATGGTAGAATTACTTTTGGAAAAGATGGAAACTCAAGACCATATTCTAAAACATATTTGAATGAAGTACAAAATGGAATTGTACCTATCACAATTTGGAATTATAATGATTTCGGGCATAATATTGGTGCAAAATCAGAAATCAGAGATTTATTTTCTGATACAACTGTTCCATTCGATACTCCTAAACCAACTAAATTAATTAAGAAAATTATTCAAATTTCTGAAAGAAGTAATAAAGACTTAATTTTAGATTTTTTCTCAGGTTCAGGAACTACAGCTCATGCTGTCATGGCGTTAAATTCTGAAGATGGTGGAGATAGAAAATGTATTTCGGTACAATTACCTGAACCAACTGATGAAAAATCTCAAGCTTATAAAGCAGGCTACAAAACCATCGCAGAAATAACCAAAGAACGCATCCGTAGAGCAGGAGAATTAATCAAACAAGAAAATAAAGACAAAGAAGGTATTGATAAATTAGACGTTGGTTTTCGTGCTTTTAAATTAGATAGTTCTAATATTAAAGCTTGGGATACTTCAATTGATAAATTTGAAGATCAGTTGGATATGTTTGAAGAAAACAATGGTGATAACATAAAATCAGAGCGTACAGAAGAAGATGTTTTGTTTGAGATTTTACTAAAATATGGTTTAGAGTTAACCTTACCTATTCAAGAGAAAACAATTGATAGTTGTACGATTTATAATATTGGTTTCGGTTCTATGTTTATTTGTTTAAGTCCTCAAATTAATGTTTCTGTTGCAAAAGCAATTGGAGAATGGAGCAAAGAGTTTGAAGATCATAATCCTTCTGTAATTTTCAAAGATGCAGGTTTTGCTAACGATGCAGACAAAACAAATACGGTACAGACTTTACGCCAAGCAGGAATAGAAAATGTAAAATCGATCTAGTCATGGCAATGAAAATACAATTTGAAGGTAATTTATCTTATCAACAAGATGCAATAGATGCTGTAGTAGATGTTTTTAAAGGTCAAGAAAAATTACAATCTAATTTTACAGTATTAGCACCAACAGATCAATCAATCAGTTATGATGCTGATTTAGGATATGCGAATAAGTTAAGTTTACTAGAAAAACACTTGGTAGATAATACGCAAGCTATTCAATTACGAAATGGATTACGATTATCTACACCTCAAGATATAGATAAAAATGATTTACATTATTCAATCGAGATGGAAACAGGTACGGGGAAAACCTATGTGTTTACCAAATCTATTTTTGAATTGAATAAACTTTATGGCTTTAAGAAATTCATCATTGTAGTTCCTTCAGTTTCAATTCGTGAAGGAATTAATAAATCGTTGGAATTAACAGATGATCATTTTAAAAAGGTTTTTAATAAAGTTCCGTACAAGTATTTCATTTACGATAGTTCCAATTTGAGTCAAGTACGTGATTTTGCTACTTCAGACCAAATTAGAATTATGATTATCAACATCCAAGCATTTGCTCAGGATATGGATACTGAAAAGGCAACAAAGCGTATTTTATTAGATTACAATGATAAGTTGGGAGCAACTCCAATTAATTTAATACAAGAAACAAATCCAGTAGTCATTGTAGATGAACCTCAAAGTACGATTAGTTCTCCTTTACAGAAAAAATCGATTAAGAATTTAAATCCATTAGTGGTTTATCGTTTTTCTGCTACACATAAAGAAAAAATCAACCTGCTTTATAAGTTTGATGCAATTGATGCATACAACGATAATAAAGTTAAAAAGATTGAAGTTGCTTCTGTTACGACAAAAAATGAAGTAAGTGATGGTGCTTTTATTCAATGTATTTCTATTACCAATAAAAGTAGTATTAAAGCAAAATTGGTTTTAGATATAAAAGGTCGTAATGGTAAAGTAGATCGTAAATCAAAAGATGTAAAATTGGGTGATGACTTGTATGAAATTACCAAGTTAGATCAGTATTTTGGATTTGTTATCAATGAAATTAATACGGATCCTGAGTATGTTAATTTTTCTAACGGACGATTAGTTCAAACAGGAGAAACTTTAGGAGGTGTAAATGATCGAGAAATTAAAAGGAAATTAATTGCGAAAACCATTGAAGAGCATTTAGATAAAGAAGTAAAATTAAATCCAAAAGGAATTAAAGTTTTAAGTTTATTTTTCATCGATTCTGTTGCAAAATATCGACAATATGATGAAGATGGTTATCACACCAATGGTGATTATGCTGATATATTCGAAGAAGAATATAATCGTATTATTCAATTACCTAAATATAAATTAACTCTCTTCAAGGAAGTTAAAGAAATTGATACAGATGTAACTAACGTTCACAAAGGGTATTTTTCTACAGACAAAAAAGGTAAAAAATCGAATACGAAAGATAAGTTTGAATATTTCAAAGATACTTCTGGTGCAGTGAAAACAGACGAAGATACGTATAGATTAATTATGCAAGCCAAAGAAGAATTGTTAAGCTTTTCTTCTCCAGTTCGTTTTATTTTTTCTCATACAGCTCTAAAAGAAGGTTGGGATAATCCTAATGTATTTCAAATCTGTTTACTAAAGGAAATGGGAGCTTCTGAGATACGTAGACGACAAGAAATTGGACGTGGTTTAAGAATTTCTGTAGATCAAACAGGAAATCGTGTTTATGACGAGAATGTAAATATTTTAACGACAGTTGTAAATGAAAGTTTTACAGAATTTGTTGAAGGATATCAAAAAGAATTAACAGAGGATACAGGAATTAAATTTGGTTACTTAGTAATTGAATCATTTAATACTATATCCAAAGGGGTAGATGAAAATAACGAGCCTATTTATTTTGGACAAGAAGAATCTGAGAAGCTTTATAAACATTTCATAGAACTTGGTTATATAGACAAAAAAGGTAAAATACAAGATAACTTCAAATTAGCAATTAAAGAAGATTCAGTTAATTTAGGTCAGGAGTTTGAGGAAAATATTACAAAGCAAATCATTAATCGAATTAAAGAAGTTGCTGGTAATTTAGAAATCAAAAACAATGATGAAAAAGTTCACATCAAGTTAAATAAACAAGTTTATTTATCGGATGATTTCAAAGAATTATGGGACTCAATTAAATTCAAAACAGTTTATAAAGTAGATTTTGATTCAGAAGAATTGATCAAAAAATGTATTAATAATCTAAATGAAAATTTACGAAATGAACAATCAAAGGTCGAACATCAAAAAGCATTATTAGCTATTGATAAAGGAGCTGTAAAAGCTGATGGCGAAGTAAAAAATTATGTTGAACATTTGAATGTTCAAGTAAGTCATTTACCTGATATTATTACCTATTTACAGAATGAAACAGATTTAACACGTAAATCAATAGTAAAATTATTAAAAGGCTTAGAGTCACGTGTTATTAATTATTTTAAATCAAATCCACAGGCTTTTATAGAAAGTTGTATAGATGTAATCAATTTACAAAAACGTTTGTTTATTGTTGATGGTATCAAATACGAAAAAATTGGGGATGATGTATACTATGACCAAAAACTTATTGAAGAAGAAGATTTAGTGGGTTACCTAAGTAAGTATTTAGTAGAGTCAACAAAATCAGTTTATGAAAATACATTATGTGATTCTGAGATTGAAGTTAATTTAGCACGTGAATTTGAAAATAGTGAGAATGTTTCTTTATATACAAAACTCCCTAGTTGGTTTAAAGTACCAACACCTTTAGGATCATATAATCCTGATTGGGCAATTATGTATAACAAAGGAAATGGAGATCAATTGTATTTCGTTACAGAATCTAAAGGTACTACGTTCGACGTTTTTTTACGTCCAATTGAAAATGGTAAAATCATATGTGGAAAAGAACATTTTAAATCTATTGGAAGTCGAATGATTGTTGCTACAAATATGGATGATGTTCAAATTGGAGTAGACTCATTTTAATTGTACTTAAATACTATAATTAACTACTAAAAAGGTAGTATCTTACTAACTG
>NZ_DICC01000070.1:0-8084 GCF_002415215.1 Empedobacter sp. UBA5036 | reverse complement strand
AGAAAAGCTTTTAATCACTGTCAATCAATTAATAACAGAAATAAAGAAAGAGACAGAAATAAGTTCTTATGCAATAATAACACAGGGTGCAAATTATGTTAACGAGAAGAACTTAACCGATTCGGCAACTCCGAAAAATCACTTTTTTATGAGCAGTATTTCTGTTCCGTTCATTGAAGCTTTTGAAATTGATTTTGATATTAGAAAGAGAATTAAGAACAAGGAAATTGAGAAAATGCCATTTTACATTGAACAGAGTTTTTACATTTCGACAAAGAGGAAACACTACAGTTCTGAAGAACCAACTTGGTTTAAGAAGTTTGACTTTGAGAGTGAAAAACTCAAAACTAGTTTGAGTTACTCAGCTTTGACATTTGAGAATATTTGTGACTTGATAGACATATCAGAATGAAAACAACTAAGCATAACATCAGTAACTGTTCCACAATTCTAATTTTAGGTACAAAAGCACAAAATAGTATAAATAGTAACCTCTTTAGAAGTGATTTTAGGGAGGTTTTTTGTTTTTGCGTGAAACCGTAGTATATTAAACTCTATATAAAAAACATTCGTTTTAATTCTTCTACAATCATTTTAATTGATTCAATTTTTGATTGTTCTTATAGTAGTAATCACTACCTTTATTCCAAAGTAGATGCTATGTGTTTTCATGTAAAAGTTACCAAAACAAAAGATCAGATTGAAAAGAAATCAAGGTTGAAATTCAAACCTGAAGTTACATTTACGCCAAATCCTCATTTCAAAGGTTTTGATCATCCGAAATTACCTGTTATCACCAATCAACAAGATTATATTCATTTGTTCGAGTGGGGTTTAGTTCCGCATTGGGCAGGAAATGATTTTAATTCGAATAACACCTTAAACGCACGAATTGAAACAATAGATGAAAAACCATCTTTTCGAGATGCTTACACCAATCGTTGTGTGATATTGGTTGATGGTTTTTATGAATGGCGACACGAAGGCAAAGACAAAATCAAATATGATATTGGAATCAACAATAATTTGATGTGTTTAGCAGGATTGTATTCAGATGACACGTTTACGATTGTTACGAATGAAGCTGTCGGCATTATGGATTATATCCACAATACAAAACATCGAATGCCTGTTGTATTGAATGATGGTGAAAACTTAATGAATTGGCTTAATTGTAAACCTATTGTACCATTTACAGATTTCAGTTATCAACGTGAAGATGGTCAAGTGAGTTTATTTGGATAATTCGGATTTTATATGTCGAAATAAGATTTTTCGGACATCCTTATTATCTTGTTTTTGATCAATAAATAATTTCATTTCATCAAGATTTTCAAGTAAATGATCACAATAACCAAATCCTTTATAAACTCCTTTTTCAATTAATACAATACCTTTTTCATTTTCAGTTCTTCCAACCAATTCAAATAAAAAGTCCTTTTTGGGTAAATGTATTGTTTTCAAAAATTGACGAACTCTTTTGTTGTAAAGTTTCACTTCTTCCCTATTTATACAAGCTCCATTACATTCGTCTAAACTATATTGAAAACAACTTGATTTGGTTTTATATAAACCATTTACTTTTTGACAAAGCTTATATTTTTCAGTGATATAGAATAAATAATCTTTTGCTTCATTTTGTGATGTAAATGAAATGATTTCGTTCCCAGAGTTATCAATTTTCTTCACAATTAATGCATGATAACCATCCGAATTTATTTCTTTATATAATGCGTAAAAGAACTTAATCTTGCGTTGAGCTCGATTAAATATTGGCAGATTTTGTTTGATTAATTCAGATTCTCTCAACAAAGCAATCAATTCATTTCCTGTATTTTCAAATTGTATAGAATGCGTAAAATGCTGAAGTTTAATTTCCTTTTTATCAAGTGATTTGAAATGCTGAATCAATCGTTTTCTAATGTCAATACTTTTTCCAATGTAGATAATATCTTGCTTGTCGTTGTATAAATAATACACGCCACAAATATTTTTTGGAACTTGGTCAACCAACATTTTCAATCTATCATTCAGTACCATGGCACAAATTTACTGAATCAATTTCTAATTATTATTTTTTAACACTTTTCCGCGACACCTTGTAGCGCTTTATTTGCTCAACTTTGTAACATGATGTATGCTTTAGTTGACTGCAATAATTTTTATGCTTCGTGCGAACGAGTTTTTAATCCAACCCTAAATGGAAAGCCAGTTGTGGTACTTTCTAACAATGATGGTTGTGTAATTGCACGTTCTAATGAAGCAAAAGATTTAGGGATTCCAATGGGTGCTCCTGCTTTTGAATACGAGAATAATTTTAGATTAAATAAAATCAATGTTTTCTCTTCAAATTATGCTTTATATGCGGATATGAGTAATCGCGTGATGATGATTTTAAAATCCTATTGTCCTGATATAGAAATTTATTCGATTGATGAATCTTTTCTTCTTTTCAAAGGCTTTGATAACTATGATTTGGTAAAGTACGCCCAAGAAATTAAACAAAAAATATATACCATTACCAAAATCCCTGTTTGTATTGGTATTGCTCCAACAAAGGCTTTAGCTAAAGTGGCGAATCGAATAGCAAAGAAATTTCCTAAACATCATAATGGTGTTTATATGATTGATTCGAAAGAGAAAATAAACAAAGCCTTAAAATGGTTAAAATGTGAGGATATCTGGGGAATTGGGCGACGTTTAGCTAAACGTTTAGCTTTTATTGGTTGTAAAAACGCGTATGATTTTACATTATTGAGTGATGAATACATTAAACGAAATTTCTCCATCGTAGAATTGCGTTTGAAAAAGGAATTATTAGGCGAAAGCGTCTTAAAATTAGATGAAGTTCAACGCAAAAAATCAATTGCGACTACTCGTAGTTTTGAGAAAACAATCAATGATTATGAAAATCTGAAAGAGCGTGTTTCTACATTTGCTGTTTCTTGTGCCGAAAAGCTTAGAAAAGAACAATCAAAATGCAACATTATTACTGTTTTTGTGATGACCAATCGTTTTGATGAAAAGCAATCATTTGTTTCAAACTCATTAAGTACAACCTTAGATTTTGATTCGAATTCGAGCATTGTTTTGTCCAAATCTGCTTTATTTTTATTGGATAAATTGGTGCCTGCAGAAGGAAAAGTTCCTGATTATAAAAAAGCTGGCGTTATTGTTTCGGCTATTACGCCCGATAATCAAGCACAAATGAATTTATTTCATACAGAATCTCCAAAACATAAAGCGTTGATGAGTGTGATGGATCAATTAAATGCAAATTATGGCGATCATATGCTAAAATTAGCATCGCAAGATGTGCGTAGAAAATGGAAAATGAAGCAAGAACGTTTGTCACCTTGTTACACAACAAGATTTACAGATATTTTAAATGTTTATTAAATGGTACATTTTATTCAAGTTCCGAAATTCTCAGAAGAGTTAATCAATATCCCTATCAAAACAGATGGTGAAAAACGATTTGTTCAATTTTTTGGTGATGTTTCAGCAGGTTTCCCCTCTCCTGCTGCTGATTTTGTACAGAATAATATTAGTTTGGATGAAATTTTACTGAATCATCCCGAAGCAACTTATCTTAATCGTGTGGGTGGCGAAAGTATGTATCCTGAATACCTAAAAGGTGATTTACTTATCATTCGATCTGATATCGAACCCAGGCATCATGATGATATTGTGGTATCGGTCAATAATTCGGAATATACCTTCAAACGTTATGATGCCATCAACAAACAACTGATTTCTCTTAATCCGAAATACAAAAATTGTATTCAATTACAAGATGAAGATGTAGTCATTATTTTGGGTGTAGTAACTAGTTTAGTAAGGAATACAAGAAAGTAAGCTAATTGCAATTAATAGCCAGTTTTATTTGACCTTTTTGATATATTCATCCTACTAAAGTAAATAAAATAAATGTTTCTTATTCTTTAGAAAGTCTAAATAATTTCCTCTATTGGATATCCTTTCTGTTTTTTTTAAAAAAAACTTTTATATTGTTATTTTAGAAATTGTTTTCAGTTGGATAAAATCAATATATAATACAGAATAATAAATATCTAGCAGTTATTATTAGCCTAAAAAACAATAAAAATACAATATTTTGGCTCGGTTTTAGTGTGTATTTATTTAACCACAGATCTAAATAATATGGATTTACATTCTGGATTACCTTTTTGGATTGTTAAAAACGAATTTTTTGATTTATATTATCCTCTTCGAAATGATTTTAAAATAGATGTTGCTATAATTGGCTCCGGCATTACAGGAGCTTTAGTTGCGCACGAATTATGTGAAGCAGGTGTAGAATGCGCTCTTATCGATAAACGAACTATTTCTACAGGAAGTTCTGCAGCAAGTACTGCTCAATTGCAATATGAAATTGATACCCCGTTAAGTCAATTAGTAAATATTGTTCCCAAAAAAATTGCTATTGATGCTTATTTCAATTGCTTGGATTCTATTACAGATATAGAAAATATATTCAAAAAAACTAATATTGATGCTGATTTTACACGTGTTCCTACAGTTTTATTAGCGAGTAATCAGCAAGGTGTAAAATTGTTAGACGAAGAATATGCAATAAGAACAGAAGTCGGTTTGCCTGTGAAGTATTTAGATGCTAAGCAATTGAAAACTTACCAAAATATTGATGGAATTGCTGCATTGCAAAATGATACTTCTGCCCAGATGGATGCTTATAAAGGCGCTATCAATTTATTAAAGTATCATCAAGAAAAACATCAATTACAGATTTTTACCCATACAAAAGTGGAAAAAATAGACGAAAATAAGAACAATTGCGAACTATTGACCGAGCATGGACATACTATTTCGTGCAAATATGTAATTGTTGCTACTGGTTTTGAAGCAGGTCAATTTCTACCTAAAAAAGTAATGAATTTATTATCTACTTACGCCATTTGTTCGGCTCCCATTGATAAAAAAATGGTTTGGCCAAATCGTAGCTTAATATGGGAAACAGCAGAACCATATCTTTATATGCGAACAACAAAAGATAATCGATTGATCGTTGGTGGTGAAGATGAAGATTTTCAAAATCCTGATAAAAGAGATGATTTACTTCGAACAAAAATCAAAACTCTTGAACGTAAGTTTAGTCGATTATATCCAGAAATTGAATTCAATACCGAAATGGCTTGGTGCGGAACTTTTAGCTCCACAAATGATGGTTTACCTTATATGGGACCATGGAAAAAAGGTGATCGAACATTATTTGCATTAGGTTATGGAGGAAATGGAATTACATTTTCGATGGTTGCAGCTCAAGTTTTAAAAAATATCATTCTTAACCAAAAAGATAGTCGCTTAGAAACCTTTGGTTTTGATCGACCAACTAAATAATAAAAAAATAAATTTTATAACTACAATCAGAAAGAATATCTAATCTAATTGGATGGTAAATATTAAATAAATATAATTATGAAAAAGAAAACGAAACAAAATATAGCTCGTTATAGCCTAGGTGCTTTTTTAGTGGTAGCTGGTATTACCCATTTAACAATTGCGAGAAAAGAGTTTAAAGCTCAAGTTCCTAATTGGGTGCCCTTAGATAAAGATGATACTGTGGTATATTCAGGAGTGGTAGAAATTGTACTTGGTAGTTCAATTATATTAGTGTCGGACAAAAAGAAAGAACTTGTAGGTAAAGTTATTGCAGGATTTTTTGCTGCTGTATTCCCTGGAAATTGGGCACAATATAAAAATCATAGAAATGGATTTGGTCTAGATACGGATCAGAAGCGTTTAGCAAGACTATTTTTACAACCATTACTCATGCTTTGGGCAATCAAATCAACTCAAAAATAACCATATTCAATAGAGATCAATATATGAATACATCAATATTTTAGAAAATATTAATATGTAAATGATGTATTTGATTCGAAAATTCAACTTATTATTTATAAATAAAATCAACAAAATGAATACAACTAGAATTTCTAACACATTACAAAAAGCTCTAAATGATCAAATCACTTTAGAAGCCTTTTCTGCGCAAATGTATTTGATGCTTGCTTGCTGGGCAGACGAAAATCAATTGGATGGAATCAAAAATTTTATGATGAAACACTCACAGGAAGAGCGTGTACATATGGCTAAAGTTATGGAATACGTACAAGAAAGAGGAGGAATTGTAAAAATTGAAGCTATACAAAAACCTGGTCCTGAACCAAAAAATGTATTAGAGTGTTTTCAAGCTGTTCTAAAACAAGAAATTGAAAATACAGAATCCATTTATAAAATTGTCAAAATGAGCATGGATGAAGAAGATTGGGCTACATGGAATTTCTTACAATGGTTGGTTGCTGAACAAAGAGAAGAAGAGAAATTAGCACTTGATTTATTAGACAAAGCTGAATTGGCAGGAGGAGCTAAAATGTCGGATGCTGCAAAATTTGAACTGAATAAAACAATTGGGACTACTGGACAAGATTTCCCTACTGCAGACCAAATCAACCCATTAGCAGAATAAATTAATTCTTGTAAAATCAAAAATCCCTTAAGTTTTATAAAATTTAAGGGATTTTTGATTGCTAGAAAATAAAGAGAAAATATTAGGGATTTTCTTCATCACTGGATTATCAACCAAAGAAGGTAGCAACAAAATTATTTTTCCATCCAAATGCTTTTTGTCATCACGTAAATCTATTGTTTTGTACTCAGGTAATGTAACACCAACACTTTCGTAAGCCTCATTCAATTTTGCAATGGAATAATGGACATTTAACTCTCCAATACCCTCCAATGCTTTCATAATACGCTGCGATTTCCCTAAAGAATCCCCTATAAAGACCGAAGTTTTTCCTTTCGCTCTATTATGATCTACCCAATCACGTATGTTTTTTTCTTGTTCTGCCACAGAAAGCCAATTGTAAACAGGAAGACCGAAGGTACTTTCGGTAATGAATTCGTGGCATTTTACAGCTTCAAAAGCCGTAGAAAGCCCATCATCTTGCAATTTATAATCTCCAGAAATTACGCTTACATAACCTTTATACTCTATCCTAATTTGTGCTGAGCCGATTATGTGACCTGCAGAATGTAATGAAACTTTAACCCCATTTATAGTTAGTTGTTCGCCATAACCAATACTTTCGCATTCGATATTTCTACCAATTCTTGAAAATAAAATAGGTTTAGTGAAATGATGACACAAATATTTTTTCATTCCACTTCGGGCGTGATCGGCATGTCCATGCGTGATAACTGCTAAATCTACAGGTCGCCAAGGATCAATATAAAACTTCCCTGGAATGCAATAAATACCTTTGGATGTGAATTTTAGCAGTTTCAAATTAATTTGTTTTTTTTGATTTATTTTTTAAATGTTTCGCTACAAAAAATCCTGCAGCGAATACTAGCGATGTTCCGATGATTTTTTGATTTGTTTTTGTTGGTACTGGAATAGCCATCTTTCCATAAACAGCATGTGGATCCGTAGAAGGTTGTAAAACATTACCTTCATCAGCCTTTCCTTTTTTCACCTTCATCATCAGCCTTAAAACACCTGTTGCTAAATTGGTAAAGGTTTCTGGAAAAGCTCCATGTGCAAGCTTTAACATAAATGATGTGGCGTCTGGAAAGGTATCATTTTTAGGTTTGTTTATTAAATTATATATCACCTTTGCGGTATCTTTAGGATCGGCTGCAAACGGAGGTATTTTAAAATCTAAACCTGAGAATTTAGCGGAATGCATATTTCCTGTAGATTGTTGAACTTGTGGATAAACGTTGCAAATATGAATTTCGGGATACACACTATACTCACTTTGTAAACCACTCATCAACCCTTTTATTCCTGTTTTAGTTGCCGAATATACCGAACTAAATGGAGCTGGCATATATCCTCCAATGGAAACATTATTAATTAAAATGCCTTGATTTTGTTCTTTAAAAACGGGTAAAACGTAGTACGCTCCGTGCATATACCCCATTAAATTGGTTTTGATTACTTGTTCGTTTATGTCCATAGGAATTTCCTCAAATTTTCCACTTGCCATAACACCTGCATTATTCACCCACACATCTATGCGTCCAAATTCTTT
>NZ_DICC01000049.1:0-21383 GCF_002415215.1 Empedobacter sp. UBA5036 | reverse complement strand
GTTTTTATTAAAAGCCTCAAGATTTATTTCTTGAGGCTTTTTTGTATTTATGGATTTCGCTTTAGGCTGAAGGCTGTAAGCTTAATGCATCTTCAAACTATGTTCTATGAAACAAGAAGCTTCCTTTCATCCAACAAGAAGCTTCTAATTAGTCAACGAGAAGCTTCTTCTTTATAAAAAGGAAGCTTCCTTTATAACTTACAACTCATAAATCGAAAAGCCCCTATTTCCCTCAAGTGGATATTTTAACTTCTACTTCTATTCCTGTAAGTCTTAAATCTTACGTCTTATAACTTATTACTCAAAACTCAGAACTTACAACCCGCGTTAGGGATAGTAGTGGAAATCCTTTTGTAGAAATTGGATTTTCCTGTAATCACTTCCAATTTTCTTCTACAAAAGATTGCAACGGATAGCCCGACCGAAGGGAACGCTATAATAATACGCATTTGAATGAAGAATTTTTATATATTTAGGTTTTAAAGTAAACAGGATATGAAACCATTTAATGTGCGTGTATATGCGTTATTGGAACACAAGGGAAAGGTATTGGTGATTCACGAGCCGTTTCAGGGAGAGTTAATTTATAAGTTTCCTGGCGGTGGATTGGAGTTTGGTGAAGGAACAAAAGATTGTATAAGGAGAGAGATAAAAGAGGAATTGAATTTGAAAGTAGAAGTTCATGAACATTTTTATACACAAGATTTTTTTGTGTTGAATGCTTTTGATCCGACAGAACAGGTTTTATTGATTTATTATAAAGCGACAATTACAGAGAAAGCATTGGATAAATTGAAAGTTTTGGATGCGGATATCAACGAATTGTTGTGGTTATCCAAAGAAGAATTGAATGTAGAGAAATTTACGTTAGACGCAGATAAAGTGGTAGTTGATTTGTATAAAAAAGAAAACTTCGAATCTTAAGACTCGAAGTTTATTATTTTTTGATCATCAAAATACTGTATAACGGCGTATTTCATTAACAAGGTTTGTTCATTTGTTTTAAGCGGTGGTAAATCTTCCAACAACTCAAAATGTGGCCAACCATCTGGATCTAATCCATCGAAACGATAAAAACCAAAAGGTTCTAACACGCGACAAACTGCAATGTGTAATAAATTGAGTTTATCATCTTTTTTGAATCGTTTTTTTCCTTGTCCTAATTCTTGAACACCGATCAAAAAAAGAATCGTATCTAAATCTGGTCTTTCACCATCTGTGAAATTTTGTTGAAAGAATTCTTCAATCAGTTTCCATTTGTTGGTGTTTGATGATGATTCTTCTGTAAATTTTGATATATCCATTTAGAATTTACGTCCTTTGTGACGCATATGTGGGTTTTGTAATTGCGAATTACTTACGTTGAAACGTTTCATTTGATCATTCATCATTTTGATTTGATCTGTAAACATTCCTTTCGAATCGTTTTTCTTCGCTTCTTTAATGTAACCTTCCGCTTCTTTCTTTTTACCTTTTGACATTGCAGCTCCAGCCAAAGATAAATTAGCCATTGCTCTGTCATGATCAAACGATAAACCGTAGTTTAAGGCTTCTTTCATATATTTTTCTGAAACCGCAACATTGTCCTGCGCTTCAGTGATTCCCATCATGTAGTGGTAATATCCCATTTGCTTAGGAATTACTTCTGATGATGGATTTTTGATCTTTTGTAACCATTTTTTCGCTTTTGCCATATCCTCTTTACGTAAAAACCAGAAAGCTAACAAGATGTTTTCGTTTCTGAAATAGAATAAAATTGGAAATACAGCGACTAATAACGAAACAAATCCCCAACCGTATTCGCGAATGGTAAACAAAAAGATTGCTAAAGCGATTAATACAGCGGCGATTACTAATTTAATGTATTTGTTCATCGATTATAAATATGATTTGATATTATCTGCAATTTCGATCATTTTCTCGGCAGATAATTGAAGTTTTGGATTTGAGAAATTGATATCTTGCATTGTATTTAGAGGAACCAAATGCACATGTACATGTGGTACCTCTAAACCAACAACAGCTACGCCAACGCGTAGACAAGGTATTGCTTTTTCTATAGCTTGTGCAATTTCGTAAGAAAAGTCCATTAAACCTAAATAGGTTTCTTTGTCTAAATCGAAGATTTTATCGACTTCTTTTTTCGGGATAACCAATACATGACCTTCTACCAAAGGAAAAGCGTCCAAAATAGCGATGTACTTATCGTTTTCGGCAATTTTGTATGATGGTATTTCTCCGTTTATAATTTTAGTGAAAATGCTTGCCATATGTTTTTTAATTTTTGAAATCTTAGTCCAAAGATATTTCTAAAATTTCAAAATTTAAAATCATTCCGTTAGGTAATGTAATTTCTGCAACTTCTCCAAGTGATTTTCCTAACAATCCTTTTGCGATTGGAGTATTCACAGAGATACGCATTTTAGCCAAATCAGCTTCAGATTCAGGTACCAAAGTGTACACTAATTCTTGTCCGTTCGCTGTATTTTTTATTTTAACTTTTGATAATATTGATACTTTAGAATGGTCTAATTTAGATTCATCAATTACACGAGCATATGCTACAACTTCTTTCAATTTAGCAATTTGCATCTCTAACATTCCTTGAGCTTCTTTTGCAGCATCGTATTCTGCATTTTCAGATAAATCTCCTTTATCACGCGCATCAGCAATTTGTTGCGAAATTTTTGGACGCTCAAAAGTTTCTAACTGATGAAGCTCTTCACGCAACTTTTCTAATCCCTCTTTCGTTACATATTGTATATTTGCCATAACAACAATGTTTAATTTTTTATTAAATAAATCTTATAAAATAAATAATCCTACACATATGTAATACTATGCGCAGGACTATTTAGTTATTGTACTACAAAGATAATAAAAAAAATACAGCAAATTAAAAATGAAACAATTTATTAAAACGATTCTAAATAAGGTTATTTTGGTTAGTGTTTTTGCTGGCTTATTTCAAGGCTGCAATTCAGATGATGGTACAGTAAGTTGTGTGCCAAATACAATTGTGAATGTATCAATCAATATCAATTTACCATTATATTCTAATCTAAATAATCCAGGAGGATGGGTATATGTTGAAGGAGCAACAGCAGGTTCTAGAGGTTTGATTGTGGTACGTACAGCTTCTGGTTTTAAAGCTTACGATCGTAATGCACCGCATATTTGTCCTGGTGCAGAAACCACTCTGTATGTAAAGAATGATATCAGTATTGTGTGTGATGCGGATAATTCTGAATGGATTTTATTGACAGGACAACCTACAAAAGTAGCGAATAGAGCGCCAAGAACATATCAAGTGTATGTAAATGCAAATGGAACGCTTACAATAACGAATTAAATTTTTTAACGAAAGTTTTTTTAATTCACTCAAAAAATAATAATCTTTGCAGGCATCGAAATTATACTTCTTTATTATGCATGCATAAATTTTTCGAATTGTTTTTGAATTAAATTATTTTTAAAAAAAGATAATTTCGTTGTAAAGATTACTCAAATCCATTATTTTTGGTAAATCAAAATTTTATCAATTAAAAAATATTAATAATGAGCATTATTTCGCATATCCATGCAAGACAAATTTTAGATTCTCGTGGTAACCCAACTGTAGAAGTAGACGTGTATACAGAATCAGGTGTTTTAGGTCGTGCAGCTGTTCCATCAGGAGCATCTACAGGAGAGTATGAAGCAGTAGAATTACGTGATGGTGGAGACTTGTACTTAGGTAAAGGAGTTTTGAAAGCTATCGAGAATGTAAATGAAGTGATTGCTCCAGAATTAATTGGTTTTTCTGTTTTTGAACAAAATTTAATCGATCAAGTAATGATTGATTTAGACGGAACTGAAAACAAAGCTAAATTGGGTGCTAATGCAATTTTGGGTGTTTCTTTGGCGGTTGCAAAAGCTGCAGCAGAAGAATTAGGTTTACCATTGTTTAGATACATCGGTGGAGTTAATGCAAACACATTACCAGTTCCAATGATGAATATCGTAAATGGAGGTTCTCACTCTGATGCGCCTATTGCGTTCCAAGAATTCATGATTATGCCAGTTCAGGCAGCATCTTTTTCTGACGCTTTACGCAAAGGAACAGAAGTTTTTCATGCATTAAAGAAAATTTTACACGACCGTGGTTTATCTACAGCAGTAGGTGACGAAGGTGGATTTGCACCAACTTTTGATGGCACAGAAGATGCTTTAGATACTGTAATTTCTGCAATAGAAAAAGCAGGTTACAAAGCAGGTGAAGAAATTATGATTGCATTAGATTGTGCATCATCAGAGTTTTATCACGATGGAAAATATGACTATACAAAATTTGAAGGAGAGAAAGGAGCTATCCGTACTTCTGCAGAGCAAGCAGCTTATTTAGCAGAATTGACAGAGAAATATCCAATTATTTCTATTGAAGATGGTATGGATGAAAACGATTGGGAAGGTTGGAAAATCTTAACAGATAAAATCGGTAAACGTGTTCAAATTGTTGGAGACGATTTATTGGTAACGAATGTAACTAAATTAGAAAAAGCAATTGATGCTGAAACAGCAAATTCTATCTTAGTAAAATTCAATCAAATTGGTACGTTAACAGAAACGATCAAAGCAGTACAAATGGCGCAAAATGCACGTTATACAGCAGTTATGTCTCATCGTTCTGGAGAAACAGAAGATGCTACAATTGCAGATTTAGCTGTTGCTTTGAACACAGGACAAATCAAAACTGGTTCTGCTTCTCGCTCTGATCGTATGGCGAAATACAACCAATTATTACGTATTGAAGAGATTCTAGGAGAAACTGCAATTTTTCCAGGGCTTAAGGCTTTTAAAGTTAAGCGATAAAATAATTTGAGACTGATATTTATCAGTCTCAAATTAATAAAAAAAGTGTAAATTACGCAATAAATAATATAAACTATAAAATGTCAGATAAGGTAATATTAAATTACAACGGAAATGAGTTGGAGCTACCTGTTACAACTGGTACAATGGATGAAAAATCTATTGATATTTCCAAGTTAAGAAGTGCTACTGGATTAATCACAATGGATCCAGGTTACAAAAATACAGGGGCATGCGAATCTAGAATTACATTTTTAGATGGTGAAGAAGGTAAGTTGATGTACCGTGGATATCCTATTGAACAATTAGCAGAGAAATCTTCTTTCGTAGAAGTAATGTATTTGTTAATCAAAGGAGAATTACCTACACAAGCTGAATTAGATAAATTTATCGCTGATATTAATGAGTATAACTATGTGTCAGAAGATTTAATCAAAATCTTAGATGCATTCCCAAGTTCTGCTCACCCAATGGGAGTATTAACATCTTTAACAGCTGCTTTATCAGCATTCAACCCAAAAGTTGTTGATGTTACTTCTCCAGATGATATGTACAAAGCGGCAGTTACTTTATTAGGTAAATTCCCAGTATTAGCGTCTTGGACACAAAGAAAAATTAAAGGATTACCAGTTAACTACTCTAACGATAAATTATCTTATGTAGAAAATTTTTATCAATTATTATTCAAAAAACCAGGTCAAGAATTAGACTTAGATCCAGTTATTATTGATGCAATTGACAAATTATTAATCTTACACGCAGATCACGAGCAAAACTGTTCTACATCAAGTGTACGTTTAGTAGGTTCTTCTCATGCAGGTTTATTTGCTTCTATCTCTGGAGGTATTTCTGCATTATGGGGACCGTTACACGGAGGTGCTAACCAAGCAGTATTAGAAATGTTAGAAGCAATCAAAAATGATGGTGGAGACGTTGAAAAATACTTAGCTAAAGCAAAAGATAAAAACGATCCATTCCGTTTAATGGGATTCGGACACCGTGTTTATAAAAACTTTGACCCTCGTGCGAAAATCATCAAAGTAGCTGCGGATAACGTTTTAGAGAAATTAGGAATCAATGATCCTATTTTAGATATTGCGAAAAAATTAGAGCAAGCTGCTTTAGAAGACGAGTATTTCAAATCAAGAAACTTATATCCAAACGTAGATTTCTATTCAGGAATTATCTACAAAGCGTTAGATATCCCAACTGAAATGTTTACAGTTATGTTTGCTGTTGGACGTCTACCAGGATGGATTGCACAATGGATGGAAATGCGCGAAACAAATCAACCAATTGGTCGCCCTCGTCAATTATACACAGGAGCACCATTACGTGATTATGTTGAAATTGAAAACAGATAAGAATTTTCTTATTTATCATATAATCCGAAAATCAAACTTTGATTTTCGGATTTTTTTTTAACAATTAATTTTTAGAGATTGTTTGTTTAAAATATGTTAAAACCTTATTTTTAAGTAAATTAAATTTTGTAACCATGAAATTTGAGAAAATACATAATAAAGGCCAAGCGCAAATCTTCGAAAACAAATATCTCGAAATGTTGACAAAAGGTCATCCCGCAGTTATTTGGGGAATGTACATTCCTCTACTTTCCTATTGTATTTATTATGGAATTTCTAGTTACGATTTATCAGTCTTAACAGTTGTCAGTCTATTTTTCGGAGCGATGTTATTTTGGACTTTATTCGAATATTTTGCACATCGTTATCTTTTTCATTGGACAGCCGAACAACCAAGTCTAAAACGAATTGTTTACATTTTTCACGGAAATCATCATCATTATCCACGCGATAAACAACGTTTGTTTATGCCTCCAGTTCCAAGTATTCTTTTGGCGTCAATTATTTTTTTGATTCAATATTTAATTTTAGGGAAATACACCTTTGCTTTCTTTCCTGGTTTTATGATTGGTTATTTATTGTATGCGTCTATGCATTATTTGATTCATGCTGTTGCGCCGCCTTTCAAGTTTATGAAACCTCTTTGGCGCAATCATCATTTGCATCATTATAAAGACGAAGAATTAGGCTTTGGCGTTTCAAATACCTTTTGGGATCGTATTTTCGGAACAATGTTCGACCTAAAGAATGAAAAAGAAGACAAAGAAAAAGTAAAAGAATTGATGTTTGAGAAGAAAAGTTAATTTTTCGTATCTTCCGTCAAATTAATCACACATATAAAAATGAAAAAATATACTTTACTTGCAATTGGATTACTTGCTTTCAATCAAGCAAACGCGCAATATTCAAAAGAAAATCAAAAGAAATATGTCGAAGAATTAGCCTCTGATGCTATGCAGGGTCGAAAATTTGGAACGCCCGAAAATCGATTGGCTGCTGAATTGATTGCTGAAAAATTCAAACAAAATAAATTAAAACCTTGTGTTGGTGATTCATATTTAATCGAATTTGAATATAAAGGCAAAACAGGACAAAATGTTTGCGGAATTAAAGAAGGTAAATCGTCTGATATTTACGCTGTAGGTGCGCATTTTGATCATGTTGGAACAGATGACAAAGGTGAGGATAAAATTTTTAATGGAGCAGATGATAATGCAAGTGGAACTTCGGCTGTAATGGCTTTGTCTGATTATTTCAAAAACAAAAAAGTTAAGCAAACTATGATGTTTATGGCTTTTGATGCGGAAGAAATTGGATTAATTGGCTCTAAAATGTTGGTAGAAAACACAGATTTTCAGTCTTATTTACCAAATATGAAAGTGATGTTGAATTTAGAAATGATTGGAACTGTTTCTGCTTTCGGTGAAGGAAAAGTATATATGACGGGTAGCGATCGTTCGGATTTGATGAATTTGATGAATAATAATTCTACTAAAACATTCAAAGTTGAAAACGACCCTTATTTGCAGCAACAATTATTTTATCGTTCGGATAATGTAAATTTTGTGAATCATAAAGTAGTATCGCATGCGCTTTCTTCTGTAAACATGGAGAATCAACATCATTATCATCAAAAAAACGATGAAGTTTCGGTGATTAATTTCGAAAATCTGTCAGAGATTACACAAGGAATTGGACATTCTTTATACGAAATGATGAAGAAAAATATTCAACCAAAATATAACAACTAATGGATAAAGCAATTAATATTGTTAGTATTGCGGTTATTGTAATTTTATTGTTAGCGTTTTTATCAGAAAAATTTTTCCCAATAAGAGGTCTTGAATTGTTTTATGAGAAAAAGTTTTATCTCGCAATTATCTATTTAATTTTAAGAGTTTCCAGAATTTCTATTCTTAGAAAATCAAAATAAATTTTTAAATCCGTTCCAATTTCAGAACGGATTTTTTAGTACCTTTTATTTACTTAAAATAAATGTATGGAAGGTTATTTAGAAATTGTTTTGCGCTGTATTTCGGTGTATTTTTTTATGTTAATTGCACTTAGAATTTTTGGTAAACAGCAATTATCCCAATTAAATACGGCCGATGTAATCTTAATTTTATTAATTAGTAACACTGTACAAAATGCAATGGTTGGTTCAGATTCGAGTTTGCAAGGAGGATTGATAGCAGCTTTTGTATTGTTTCTTTTAAATTTTATTGTCAAAAGAATAATGTTGAAAAATAAATTTTTAGGAAACTTAATTGAACAAAAATCTGAAATTTTAATCCATAATGGAAAAGCTGATTTTACAATGTTGAGCAAATTGAGAATTAATTCGGAAGAATTGAACGAAGCAATGCGCGAACATGGTGTAGAACATATTAAAGATGTGAAATTGGCGATGATGGAGATTGATGGAAATATCTCAATAGTGACAACGGATAAAAATCAATTTAAGGAAACGCATTATAAACGCAAGCATAATCACAAAAATTTGCAAGGAACTAATTAACAGAATATGGAAAATAATTTAGTAAACGGGATTATCAAACAATTCCAGTATTATAAACATTTGGGTGAAAAAACATTTTCGCAATTAACGGATGAAGAATTGTTTTGGCAATACAATGAAAACTCAAATAGCATTGCGATTATCGTGAATCATCTTTCAGGAAATATGTTGTCGCGTTGGACTGATTTTTTGACAACAGATGGTGAAAAAGAGTGGCGAAATCGTGATGAAGAATTTGAAGATACAATCAAAACTAAAGAACAACTTTTAGATAAATGGGAGAAAGGTTGGAAGTATTTGTTTGATGCTTTAGCACAAATCAAAACCGACGAAGATTTACAGCAAATTATTTATATCCGAAATGAAGGACATACAATAATAGAAGCGATTAATCGTCAATTGGCGCATTATCCGTATCATGTTGGTCAAATTGTTTTTATAGGAAAATTAATAAAGGACAATGAATGGAATTCACTTTCGATTCCGAAGAATAAATCAGCAGATTATAATCAAACGAAATTCTCTTCCGATAAAAAAACTCAACATTTTACAGATGAGTTTTTGAAATAAATTTTAGTTAAAGTGTTTTTAATTGAATTATTTATCTTAACTTACATAAGAAACTTAGGTATATGAAAGATGTTCAATTTTATAAAGGAACTCTGCAACCGATTATTTTAAAACTATTACAAGATCATAAAAGAATGTATGGTTATGAAATCATTCAAAAAATTAGAATTTTAACGCAAGATGAATTTGAGTTAAAAGAGGGTGCATTGTATCCTATTTTACATAAGCTGGAAGCTGAGAATATAATTGAAGTGGAAGCTGAGCGAGTAGAAGGTCGAATAAGAAAATATTATAAGTTGACTGAGTTTGGAACTAAAGAATCTGTAAAAAGAATTCAATTGTTAACAGAAACAATGCTACAAATCCAAAAATTATTGAACCCTAAATTGATTTAATCATGAGAAAAATTTCTGCTTTTGAAGTTCAAAAATTAATCGATTTTACGCGTCAGCATTATGTTGAGTATTATGATTTGCAATTGGAATTAGCCGATCATTTGGCTTGTGGAATTGAAGAACAATGGGAAACAAATGAAACTATAACTTTTGAAGATGCTTTACAAAATGAATTTAAGAAGTTTGGAATATTTGGTTTTTCTGAAATTGTAGATAAAAGAAGGTTTGCGCTTCAAAAAAAATACAATAATTTAATTTGGAAAGTGATGAAAAGTCATTTACTTACTTTTCAGTATTTTATTTTTGTTATGAGTGGAATATTATTGTTTAATTTGATAGCTTTTAAATATAGTAAAATTGCTATTTTAAGTACGATTGTTTTATTTTTTGGATTATTTATTTATCGATATATAAGGTTACAAAAAAAATATCGTCAAAAATTAAGTGTGAAAAATAGAAAACTGATTTTACAAGAGCTTATTTTTAAAAATCTTTATATCATCTCGTTTGCATTTTCTTTGTTTAATCTAAGTTTGCAGGTTTTGATTCATCTTGATAATAACCAAATTATTTTAAATATTGTATTTTCGATTATATTTAGTTTTATCTTTTTACTTTTTTATGTAACCTGTTATTTTTTACCGAATAAAGAAGAAGAAATACTTAATGAATTTTATCCTGAATATCAGTTAATAAAATAAAAAAAGCTCCATTCGGAGCTTTTAGTTTATGCTTGACTTTCGTCTTTTTGTAATAATAATTTATAAATTAATCCACCTACAATTGCTCCAGCGATTGGTGCTACCCAGAATAACCATAATTGCGTTAAAGGTTCGCCGCCTACAAAAATAGCTTGTGATGTAGAACGGGCAGGATTTACAGATGTGTTAGTGATTGGAATAGAAATTAAATGAATTAATGTTAAAGCCAAACCAATTGCAATTCCAGCAAATTTTCCGTTTGCAAATTTATCTGTAGCACCTAAAATAACAATTAAGAAGAAGGCTGTTAAGACATATTCAATTAGAAAAGCAGATAACATGCTATAACCATGTGGAGAAAAGGCTCCATATCCATTGGAAGCGAATGCACCAGCTTTGGTATTTTCAATTGCAAAATCTGAGTTTCCAGATGCGATTAAGTATAATACACCAGCTGCAGCAATTGCTCCGAGTACTTGTGAAATAATATAAGGAATAAGTTGTTTTCCATCAAATCGTCCTCTAGCAAATAAACCGAAAGAGACAGCAGGGTTGAAATGTCCTCCAGAAATATGACCAACTGCATAAGCCATTGTTAACACAGTAAGACCAAATGCTAATGCAACACCAGCGTAACCAATTCCTAATTCGGGAATACCAGCTGCAAAGATTGCACTACCACAACCTCCGAAAACTAACCAAAAAGTACCGAAAAACTCGGCAGCATAATTTTTCATAAATGTTTTAATATTAAAAGTTTAGTTAGAATGAATTTTAAAAAAAATTAAGAAATACAAACATTTTAAACATTTAAATTATTTCAATAAAAAAATCGCTCCGATTTCTCAGAGCGATTTGTATTTATAATATATTCTTTCTAGAATAATTAATCCATATAGGCTTCGATAGGAGCACATGTACAAATTAAGTTACGATCTCCGTAAGCATCATCAATACGAGAAACAGATGCAAAGAATTTACGCTCGCGAACCCATTCTGCTGGATATGCAGCTTTAGAACGAGAGTAAGGATATTCCCACTCGTCTGCTGTAATCAAGTGAATTGGGTGAGGCGCGTTGTGTAATACATTGTTGTCAACTGGATAATCTCCGTTTGCAACTTCGTCGATTTCTTGACGAATAGAAATTAATGCATCACAAAAACGATCTAATTCTGCTTTGTTTTCTGATTCTGTAGGCTCTACCATCAACGTTCCAGCAACTGGGAAAGATACTGTTGGTGCGTGGAATCCGTAATCAATCAAACGTTTTGCAATATCAGTAACTTCGATACCTGCTTTTTTGAATGGACGACAATCTAAGATAAATTCGTGTGCCACTACATTGTTTCCATTTGTATATAAAATGTCAAAATGTTTCTCTAAACGAGTTTTCATGTAATTAGCATTTAAAATTGCACCTTGTGTCGCTTTCAATAAACCTTCTGCTCCTAACATTAAAATGTAAGAGTAAGAAATTGGTAAAATGAACGCAGAACCATAAGGAGCTGCAGCAAATGTATTTGTCGCTTCTTTTCCTCCAGTTTCGATTAATGGAGAAGATCCTAAGAAAGGAGCTAAGTGTGCTTTAACACAAATTGGTCCTACACCAGGTCCTCCACCTCCGTGAGGAATAGCGAATGTTTTGTGTAAGTTTAAGTGACAAACGTCTGCACCAATATTTCCTGGAGAAGTTAATCCAACTTGTGCATTCATATTTGCACCGTCCATATAAACTTGACCTCCGTATGCGTGAATCATTTCAGTAACTTCTTCGATATTGCTATCAAAAGCGCCATAAGTTGATGGATAAGTAATCATCAATGCAGCTAAGTTATCTTTATGTTTTTCACATTTTTCTTTCAAGTCAACTAAATCTGTTTCACCAGATTCTAAGTTTTTCACAACAACAACTTGCATTCCAGCCATTGCAGCAGAAGCAGGGTTAGTTCCGTGAGCAGATTGTGGAATCAACACTACATTTCTGTGTCCTTCTCCTTTTGCCTCAAAGTAAGAACGAATAACCATTAAACCTGCATATTCTCCTTGTGCACCAGAATTTGGTTGTAAAGAAGTTGCATCAAAACCTGTAATTACAGCTAAATAATCTTCTAAGTTTTTGATTAATGTTTGGTAACCTTCTACTTGATCTTTTGGAGTGAAAGGGTGTACATTCCCCATTCTTTCCCAAGACATATGCAATAATTCTGTTGCAGCATTCAATTTCATTGTACAAGAACCTAATGCAATCATCGATTGGTTAAGCGCTAAATCTTTACGTTCTAAACGTTTGATGTAACGCATTAATTCTGTTTCTGTATGATATAAATTGAAGTTTTCGTGTGTTAAGAAATCAGAAGTTCTGATTAAATCTTGAGGTAAATAAGAATCATCTACTTCAAATTCGAAACCGTCTTCTGTGTTTTTAATTGTTGCAAAAACACTTAAAATTTCAAAAATATCTTCTTCAGAAGTCATTTCATCAATTGTGATTGAAATTTTTCCGTTTTCGAATCCATTTACATTAATTTCTTCTTCTGCAAAAATCTTCACAATTTCGTCAGAGTTTTCAACCTCAATTTGAATTGTATCGAAGAAATTTGTATTCACTAATTTAAATCCTAAATGCTCTAAACCTCCGTGTAAAACAGCTGCTTTAGTATGGATTTGATCAGCGATATATTGTAAACCATCTTTACCGTGATAAACCGCGTAGAAAGAAGCCATAACTGCTAACAATACTTGTGCAGTACAAATGTTAGAAGTTGCTTTTTCACGTTTGATATGTTGTTCACGCGTTTGTAAAGCCATACGCAATGCATAATTTCCTAAACGATCTTGAGAAACTCCAATAATACGTCCTGGAATTACACGCTTATATTCTTCTGTACAAGATAAGAAAGCTGCGTGTGGTCCACCGTATCCCATTGGAACACCAAAACGTTGAGAAGTACCAATTGCGATATCAGCTCCCCATTCACCTGGAGGTGTTAATAATGTTAAAGCTAATAAATCTGTTGCAACAGCAACTTTTACGTTAACCGCATTTGCTTTTTCTACAAATGATTTATAATTATTGATTTGTCCTCCTTTTCCGATGTATTGTACAATCGCTCCGAAGAATTCTTCTGTTAATTCAGTTGTTTCAAAGTTTCCAACAACTAATTCAATTCCTAAACCGTGTGCTTTCGTTTCTAAAACTGCTACAGATTGAGGGAATAAGTTGTCTGCTACAAAAAATTTGTTGACATTGTTTTTCTTTTGATCACGAGAACGAGATTCAAATAACATGTGCATTGCTTCACCACATGCAGTACCTTCGTCTAATAAAGAGGCATTTGCGATAGGTAAACCTGTTAAATCAGAAATAACAGTTTGGAAATTTAATAAAGCTTCTAAACGTCCTTGCGCAATTTCCGCTTGGTATGGTGTATAAGCTGTGTACCAACCAGCATTTTCTAATATATTACGTTGAATTGGTGCTGGTAAAATTGTACCATAATATCCATATCCAAGATAATTTTTTACTTTTTTATTTTTTGAAGCGATTTCAGCTAAATGATTAATAGCTTCAAATTCTGATAAAGCTTCTGGTAGATCCAAAGCATTTTTCAATCGAATGTTCTGAGGAACTGTTGCCTCAATTAAAGAATCAATAGAATCTTTCCCAATTACAGAAAGCATTTCAGCTGCTTGCTGCGCATTGTTTCCAATATGTCTAATGGAAAAATCGTTTGTGTTCATTGTGTTTGCGCTATGTTTATTTTCGCGTAAAAATACGTTTTTTTATCTTAAAATAAAAGTGAATAACAATCTTAAAAATTAATTGAATGAATAGATTAGAATTTTATTTTTTTAGAAATAAATGTGAATAAAAACTTTCTTTTTTTTCAAAAAATAGTAATATTGGCAATAGAATTGAGATAAATAATTCGGTAGAATTTCTTAAATTTATTCTACGTTTAAAAAAATCTATGAAAACAAACGATTTTATGGAACTTAATGAAAATACTTCTGAAGTCAAAAAAGAAAAAAAATTTCCATTCTTAAAGAAATTGGAAATAATGATGGAAGAGGCGAAATTAGAGGATGCGAAAAAATCTAAAATGAAACGTGTTCATAAAAAAGGTAATTCGCAAATCGCTAAAAAAATGGGGGAAGAAGCTGTAGAAATGGTGATTGCTTCGGAACAAGATAACGACGAAAACTTTTTGGAAGAATCGGCAGATGTTTTCTTTTATTACCTTATGGCTTTACATGCTCGTGGCTTTGAATTAAAAGATGTTTTGGAGATTTTAAAGAAAAGGCACAAAAAATAATTAACACCTTATATTGATATGCAAAAGGGCGGAACGTCGATGAAATTAATAATTGCCGCAGCAATTGTTATTTTTTCTCTTATAAAATATTTTTCTTCTTCAGAAGTCAATGAAATTACAGGCGAAAAGCAATATATTTCATTAACCAAAGATGACGAAATTGCGATGGGAATTAATTCGGCTCCGCAAATGGCACAAGAGTTTGGTGGACTATCTCGAAATGCTCAATTCCAGGAGCTTGTAAAACGAGTAGGCGCGAAAGTGGTTAATAATAGTGATGCGCGCAAAACCAATTATCCATTTCAGTTTTATGTGTTAGCAGATAATCGAACTGTAAATGCTTTTGCATTGCCTGGTGGACCAATTTTTATTACCGAAGCCTTGTTGACTCGTTTGCAAAACGAAGATCAATTGGCTGGAGTTTTGGGACACGAAGTTGGTCACGTTATTGCGCGCCATAGTGCAGAACAAATGTCGAAACAAGAGCTTTCGCAAGGAATTGCAGGTGCGGCTGGCGTTGCCGCTGGAGATGCAAATTCGGCTTATTATGCACAAGTTGTGGCAAATATGGTGAATATGAAATATGGTCGTGATGATGAATTGGAGTCTGATGATTTGGGCGTTCGATTTATGATTCAGGCAGGATATAATCCAGAAGCATTGATTGGTGTAATGGATATTTTGGAAGAAGCTTCGGGAGGAAGCCAAGTTCCAGAATTTCAGAGTACGCATCCATCGCCATCAAACCGTCGCGAAAAAATAAAAGCTGCAATTGAGAAATACAGAAATCAGTAGATTTTAATTCATTGTAATGATAAGAAAAATACTTTTATCAGTTCTTTTATGCACAAATATTACATTTTCTCATGCTCAAGATTATGATCAAATCAGTAAAGAAATTTGTAAATCATTTAAAAAGAAAAAACCAGCTAAAAATTTATTTGATTTTAATAAATACCTCAATTCTGAAGCAGAAGACTTTTTAATATCAGATGTAAACATCTTTCAGTTCAATCTACAAAAGAGTTTGATTAAAAATTGTACTGAATTTCCTTTTATTGAAAATTATTCTTTGGTTCCTTTTTCAAATGTTGTTGATTTAGAAAAAGTCTTTAATAGAGAAGAGTTAGCAAAACTTGAAAAACAATTAAAGAAAATTCAAAAGACCAATCGTTTTCAGCTATTTATAATTTCTACAGATGATTATTTTCCAAATGAAAATATAACAGATTATTCATTTTCAATCCTTAATAACAATAGTTCTGATCGATTTCAAAAGGGAAATATGATAATTGTGTTTAATTTAAAATCAAGAGAAGTTAGAATTTCGACGAATGATATTGCTCGAAATATAATTTCTGACGATTTTTCTCAAAAGCTAATTGATGAGGTAGTTGTTCCAAACTTTAGTGAGGAAAAGTATTTTAAAGGAATCAATGAAGCTATTGTAAAAATTAATGAAAAAATAGTTGTAGAAGATTAAATAATTTAAACAGAGGTTAATAAAATGAAAGTACATTTTTCATTCCTTGAAGTTTTATATCTTGCTCAAGTCATTTGTTGTTTTTTATTTATTAAATACACAGATGGATTAGGCTATATGCAAGGAAATGATTTTTATTATACTTCCCAATTACAATCTTCTGGAGGTGAAGATGAAGTTTCAATTTATAGTTTAGGATTGATAACAATACTATTTTTATTCATTAGCATTCTTTCAAAAAGGAAATATAGAGTATTATCATTTTATTTGTTGTTTGCTTATTTTTCGCTTTTTTAATTCAAATGGGAGAAATAGATTCAACAATATTAAATGGAAACTTTGTTCTCTTGATAATTGTAGTAATAAACCTTTTATTGACTTTTTATTTTTGGGTAATTCTTTTTAAGAAGATTAAAAACTATTTGAATCAAGAAGTTTAAAACTTAATCTAAAAACTTCGCTTTCAATTCAGGAGTAGGTAACCAACAACTTTCTTGTTTTCCAAACCAACGATAACGATTTTTCGCAATAAAACTATAAACCACATCGCGCAAAGGCTTTGGAACAATCATAAAAATAGTCAACCACGAAGTTATTCCGTCCAAATATTTAGCAATTTTTAGCGCAGCAGATGATTTGGTATAAAATTTATCATCTTCAATAAAAACGATAGAATCAAATTGAGCGGCATCCAAATTATTTTCTTTCAAAAAATTTTGTCCAAAATCAGATTGTAATGAAGCAAACTGAAATTGATTTTTATTGTCATGTTCAATCACAAACTGAACAGATTGATTGCATAAATTGCAAATTCCATCAAACAAAATAATTTTCCTCGTTTTCATACAATAAATATACGCTAAAAGTAGCTAAACTCTAAAGGTTATTTTTAAATTAGCCAAAATTAACAATCAATCATGTTTAGCGAATATTTATTCCGAAAAGTTGATAATTCTCCACTTGTAATTTTCCGAATAATCTTTGGTTTATTAATTGTTGCAGAATGTTGGGGAGCCATTTTTACAGGTTGGGTACAAACAAATTTTGTTGAACCGCACATTACATTTTCGTTCATCGGATTCGAGTGGACAAATGTTTTCTTGGGACAAAATATGATTTATTTGTACGTGCTCATGGGAATTTTAGGCTGGTTTATCGTGTTTGGATTTGCTTATCGATTTTCAATTATCGTATTTTCTATTTTATGGTCGTTGACGTATTTCATGCAAAAAACAAGCTACAACAACCATTATTATCTGTTTATGCTAGTTTCGTGGATGATGACGATAATTCCTGCGCATCATTTCTTTTCGATTGATAGTTTAATTTTTCCGAAAATAAAACGTCTAACCATGCGCAATTGGGTACCAACATTATTCATTATCCAGTTATTGATTGTGTATGTTTTTGCGGCTTTTGCAAAGATTTATCCAGATTGGTTTAACGGTGTTTTTTTACAAATGAAATTTCACGAATATGGCGATTTATTAACAACAAAATATAATTTGATTGGATTAGGAAAAGTTGTAAGTAGTTTAGAGTTTGCACAAGTTTTTGCTTGGGGCGGATTCTTTTTCGATTTATTGATTATTCCTGCAATGTTGATGAATAGAACGCGTGGAATCGCTTTCAAATGTGCTGTAGCCTTTCATATTTTCAATTCTGCAGTTTTCGGGATTGGAATATTTCCTTTCTTTGCTTTGGCAATGTTAATTTTCTTTTATGATCCCGTTAAGATTCAGGAAGTTATTTTTCCTAAAAAATCATTTATGATGGATCGTTCAGATGATGATAATTTATTGACAACTCGTCGTGTCATGTTCTCTTATTTGATGTTTTTCTACGTAGTTTGGCAAATATATTTACCTGTTCGCCATTACTTTATTCCCGGAAATGTTTTTTGGACAGAGGAAGGTCATCGCATGGCTTGGCGAATGATGTTGCGTAACAAAGCGGGTGAAGTTGTGGTATATGTTTCGAAACCAGATCCACAGAAAAAAGGTAAATTCTTGAAACGCGAGAAAGTAGATTTGACAAAATATCTAACCTTCAAACAAATGTCAAAAATGGCGGTTAGCCCAGATATGATGTGGCAATTTGCACGTTATGTAAAATATGATTATGCGAAAAATGGTGTGAAAGATGTCAAAGTTTTTGTGGATGCAAAAGTTTCTGTCAATGGTAGCGATTATTATCAATTTACAAATCCAAATTACAATTTAGCTTATACAACTTGGAGTTATTTTGGTCATCAAAAATGGATTCAGCCAACACCAAAAGAGTTGAATTTATCTTATTTTGAATAAATTTATGTAACTTTATAGGACAACAATCAAAGAAATACAATTATGAAATATACATTATTCGCAATAGCTTTTTCGGTTTTATTATTTTCTTGTGGTAACAAAGAAAATGCTGGAGTAGAAGCTTATAAAGGTTTGGATAAGCAAAAGCAAGAACAAAAAGATTTGGATAGTATTGGGAAGGAAGCGCAACAAACGTTTGATGATTTCAAATTGGCGTTGTCGATGAAAGATACAACGACAACTAATTTTATTGTCAAACAAATGTATGATATTCCGAATGCGACACAAAAAGAGCATATTTGGATTCGTGATGTATATTCGGACAACGATCAATTAAAAGGAATTGTGGACAACGTACCTCAATACACAAAATTGGTTAAACACAATGATACAATTGTGATAGATCCAACTAAATTATCAGATTGGATGTATTATAAAGGTGATAAAATGATTGGTGGATTTACAATAAAATATATGCGTAGTAAAATGACTGATGCGCAGAAAAAAGAGTTTGATAAACAATATAAAGTAAAGTTTGAAGATTAATTTCTGCTCAAAAAATAATAAAATCAAAAAGGCAATCTTTCGTTAGATTGCCTTTTAATTTTGAAATTATTTTCCTTAATCAATCAAAGATAATTGAATTTTACGTTTTTCTGTATCAATTCCAATTACGGTTACTTCAACTTGTTGACTTAAATGCACTTTTGAATTCACATCAGAAATAAATTCATTCGAAATTTTAGAAATATGAATTAAGCCATTTTCTTTAATTCCTATATCTACAAAACAACCAAAATTAGTAATATTGTTGATAATTCCAGGAACTTTCATGCCCAATTGCAAATCTTCGAATTTCTTTAATCGTTGATCGAAACTAAAAACTTTGGCTGTAGAACGCGGATCTAAACCAGGTTTTTCAAGTTCTTTTTTAATATCTTCTAAAGTTGGTAAACCTACTTTTTCGGTAATATATTTGGTTAAATCAAGTTGATTAATCAATTCTTTATTTTGAATCAAATCTTTCAAATCAACTTTCAAATCTTTCGCCATTTTCTCTACAAGAGCATACGATTCTGGGTGAACAGCAGAATTATCTAACGGATTTTTTGCATTTGGAATTCGTAAAAAAGCAGAAGCTTGTAAGAATGCTTTTTCACCCAAACGAGGAACTTTTAGTAACTCTTTTCTCGAATTAAATGCACCATTTTCGCTTCGATATTCTACAATATTTTCAGCCATTTTTTCACCAATTCCTGCAACATAATTTAGTAAATGTTTGCTTGCTGTGTTCAGATTTACACCAACTTTGTTTACACAGAAAGAAACAACATCATCCAACTCATTTTTCAATAAAGTTTGATCGACATCATGTTGATACTGACCAACTCCAATCGATTTTGGCTCTATTTTTACTAATTCTGCCAAAGGATCTTGTAAACGGCGGCCTATAGAAACAGCACCGCGAACGGTAACATCTTTATCCGGAAATTCGTCGCGCGCAATTTTAGAAGCCGAATAAACCGAAGCACCAGCTTCATTTACAACAAAAACTTTTAGTGGACGATCAAATGCAATATTCTGAACCAAATTTTCAGTCTCGCGAGAAGCTGTTCCATTTCCTATCGAAATTGCATCGATATTATAAGCATTGATAAGCGATTTTAGTTTTTTGATGGCTTGTGTTTTTTCATTTTGAGGCGCATGCGGATAGATGTTTTCGTTGTGCAACAAATCACCTTGCTCATCTAATACAACCACTTTACAACCCGATTTGTAACCAGGATCTATCGCTAAAATTCGTTTTTCTCCCAGAGGTGGCGCCAAAAGCAATTGATTTAAGTTTTTCGAAAAAACATTTATTGATGTTTCATCTGCTTTTTGTTTTGCTTCTTTCAACACTTCATTCGAGATTGAAGGAGCCAAAAGTCGTTTGTATGCATCTTTTATAGCTTCTTCAATAACCCAAGAAACTTCTGGTTGAATAGATTTGATCAACGTGTATTCAAGAAATTTGAAGGCTTCTTTTTTATCAATTGATACATTTACTTTCAAGAAGCCTTCATTTTCGCCGCGTAAAATAGCCAATAATCGGTGAGAAGCAATTTTTTTCAATAGTTCTTCGTATTCAAAATAGTTCGAGTATTTAGCCGAATCTTCATCATCTATTTTAGATTTTATTAGTTTACTTTCAATCAAAGCAGATTTTCTGAAAATATCTCGCAATCGATGACGCACATACTCATTTTCATTGATCCATTCTGCAATAATATCTTGCACACCTGCAAAAGCATCTTCGATACTTATCACATCTTCATTTAGATATTTTTTTGCTAAATCATCCAAATCAGGAATATTATTTTGCTTCATGATGATTTTTGCCAAAGGCTCTAAACCTTTTTCTTTTGCAATGGTTGCACGTGTTTTTTTCTTCTTTTTATAAGGAAGATATAAATCTTCTAATTGAACCAAATCAAAACTTTTCTGAATACGTTGTTGTAATTCGTTACTCAATTGATTCTGCTCTTCCAATGTTTTTAAAATAAATTCTTTTCGAGAAACAATTTCATTGTATTGATTTTGCAGTTTTTTTATAGCAGAAATTTGAACTTCATCAAGATTTCCTGTGACCTCTTTTCTATATCTTGCAATAAAGGGTATGGTATTATCTTCATTCAAACAATTTACTGTATTGTTGATTGATTTTTCTGAAATAGAATTAAGATGTTGATGAATGTATTGAATCAAATTCATGTTAAAAGTTTGGCCTTGCAAATTACTATTTTTCACAAATATAAAAAATAGCATGTTTTATTTATATAGGTCGTATTTAATAGAGTATTTTTTTATATAATAATACCCGTAGTGCATTTAGATA
>NZ_DICC01000026.1:0-11763 GCF_002415215.1 Empedobacter sp. UBA5036 | reverse complement strand
AACTTTCGTTAGGATATCCAAGATGCTAGTATGCATAATACTGTTTTTGAAAGTGGATGTCTTCGACGTACAGATCAATTCTATAATTTTTATGCAGATGATTTAGACAATGATGGACGTGCAGAGTTTATAGCAACTAAATTAACAATTCGAAACCACGAATGGAGTGCTCACCACACAGATGAATACACTAATGTTGAAACTTCAGTTTATACTACATTAAAAAATAATACATCATCTTTAACATTTTCTTTAATTGATTCTTTAAATAAACGATTCAATGATATGGTTGTATATTTTGGAGCCATGTCTATTTATCGAGATGGAAATAGTACTGTTTTAGCAGGAAAACCAGATGACTGTAAAAATACACAGTGTAAAAACTTTATTTTTCAAACAATTGGAGGTTCCCAAGACATTGCTCCTATGAGAAAGATGAAGACTATTTCTCAAGGTGGTCTTACAACTTCTGTTGTATACAAAGAATTAGACTCTGTTAAAAACCCTAATTTTTACTCAGGAGATTTATTAACGTATCCATATGTAGGTTCTGAACGTTTATCTGGTTCTTATGTCGTTGCTCAATTACAACAAGACAATAGAAAACAAGACTTCTACTACCGGGGAATGAGTATGCAATTATTGGGAAAAGGAATGTTAGGCTTCCAACAGCAAGCACGTTCTTCTTGGTATGTTGATGGATATGAAAATACGAAAGTGTGGTCTGTATCTCAAATGGATCCGTATAATGAAGGAGTGATTAATAAAGAGTGGTCTGTTCGAGTAGGTAACAATGATACTAATCGTATTTTTACGACTAATTTTACTACCTCTAATAAAGATTTAATATCTTATACTCAAACAGAGTATTCTTACAGTTATTTTACTCCAACAGTTTTTGGACAAATAGGTCAAATATTTCTTACTAAACCAACAACTCCAGTACCAAATTTAATTACTGCTGTTGTTCCTAATAAAGTAACAACGTTTGATGCTTTAAAAAATATTAACACAGTTGAAACTGTCACATATAATAATTACTATTTACCTGAATCAACTACTGCAAACATTAATAATGGTTTTGGTATTACAACCACAACGTTAACTTATTTAAATAATGAAGGAGGTACCGGAAAAAATTATTATATCGGAAGACCTTCTTCAGAAAAAGTAATTACACAAGCATATGGAAAAAGTATTGTTTCTTATGAATCATACACTTATGAAAACAATTTAGTTTCGAGTAAAATTGTAAATAATAGGGACAACTCTGAGAGTATTATTGAACGTTATAAATATGATGGTTTTGGAAATATTATTGAAAAAACAATGGATAGTTCTGAAGATGGAGTTTTTGGAACAGTTAAAACAACCTACGATACACAAGGTAAGTTTGTATTAAATCAAACAGATAAACTCGGTTTGGTTACATCAATGACATATAATAATTGGGGGCAATTATTAACTGAAATAGATCCATTTGGTAATAAAACAACTAATACTTATGATGCTTGGGGAAAAATCTTAACATCCAATGATAATCTTTCAGGAACAACAACTTATACATACGAAAAAGATTCAAGTGGAAATATCAAAACAACTGAATATTCACCTACAGGAAATTATGATATTAAGTATGTTAATCGATTAGGACAAGAGTATAAAGCATCAACCAAAGGATTTAACCAAGGACGTATCATTTCAAAAGAAATTCAATATGATGCTATTGGTCGAAAAATAAAAGAAAGTGAACCTTATTTCGAAGGAGAATCTCAAAAATGGAATACATTAACGTATAATGATGCTGTTTTTCCTACTGAAGTTTCAGCAATTTCTTTCTCTGACAAAAAAATGACAACCAAAGTTGTAGGTATGGTCACTACTGTAAAAGAAGACAATGGATATGGTCGTACAACTTCACAAGAAACAGATGCCTTAGGAAATGTTATTCGTGCTACAGATGCTGGTGGATCAATATCATTCACTTACAATCCTGTTGGTCAACAACTTTCTGCTACATATGGTTCAAATGTAGTGACAACAAAATATGATAATTGGGGAAGAAAATCTGAGTTTCACGACCCTTCTAATGGTACATATAGATATACTTATGATGCTTTAGGAAATCTTATTTATTTTGATAGTCCTAAAGGAAGAAAAAGTTATTCTTATAACACAAAAGGGCAATTAATCAAACAAATTGAAACTGCTAAAGATGGTTCTACTGCAAAAGATATTACCTTAACATATAATGCAAAGGGACAATTAACAAAAAGAACAGGAACTGCTAAAAATATAAAAGGTATTCTTGATGCTTATTCTTCTACTGTTACATATGATGCACAGGGTCGTCTTGTAGAATCAAGTGAAATAAGTAATGGACGTTACTTTATGCAAAAAGGGATTACCTATGATGATAAAGGGCGTATTACTTCGTATGAAAAAAGCTTATACTCTAGTGGTCAATATACAAAAGCATTAATTGAAAATGTATACGATATTTGGAGCGGTGCACTTTATCAAATGAAAGATAAAAATTCTGGAGCCATTTTATGGCAATTGGAAGAAACACTTGCTGGTGGACAAGTAACAAAGGCTAAATTAGGAAAGTCTTCTATTATCAATAACTATGATTATAATACTATGTTAAGTAGTATTAAACATACTTCAGCTGTTACAGCTAATATTGTTGATATCAACTATTCTTTTGACGCAATTAAAAATGAACTAAGCTCTCGTATTACTTCTGGTGACATCTCAGTTATCGAAGGATTCACTTATGATAATAATAATAGATTAACAGAATGGACAAATCCTGTAACAGGAGATATACACAAAAATATTTACGATCAACAAGGACGTATTACAGAAAATAATAAAATAGGTAAAATTAATTACGGTTCTTCAGGATCTGTTTACCGACCTTCTACTATTGATCTAAATCAAGAAGGTAAAAATTATTATACGAATGATTTCATTCAAAAAATTGCATACAATGAGAACAATGATCCTACTTTTATCGATGGAGTAACAGGAGATGCTGCTTTTTCATATGGATTATCTAATATGAGACAAGTCGTAAGTTATGGTGGTAATTTTGATGTAAACTCTCAAGGTAAATTTACCAAATTTTATAGCGAAGATGGAAGTTTTGAAGTGACTGTTGATAATATAACAGGGCAAGAAAAACACATTTTATACATTGGTGGATCTCCTTATGAATCGAATATATTATACCTGAAAGATTTTAATCAATCTCAAGCTTCTTATCATTATTTACACAAAGATTATTTAGGTAGTATTTTAGCTATTACTGATAGTAATGCTAAAAAATTAGAACAACGTCATTATGATGCATGGGGTAATTTAACTCATCTTAAAATTGGCACTACAGCTGTTATCACTGATCAAAATATAATTAAACAAACCCAATTATTAATTGATCGTGGATATACATCACATGAACATTTTCAAGAGTTAGGAATTATTCACATGAATGGTCGTCTTTATGATCCTATTCTAAGACGTTTTCTTAATGCTGATGAAAACATACAAGACCCTTTCAATACACAGAATTATAATAAGTATGGCTATGTAATGAATAACCCACTGATGTTTAATGATCCAACTGGTGAGTATTGGGAAGCTGGATTTTTTTTAGCATACCTTGCTCCTGT
Organism: Empedobacter sp. UBA5036; assembly: GCF_002415215.1. Classification (NCBI taxonomy): domain Bacteria; kingdom Pseudomonadati; phylum Bacteroidota; class Flavobacteriia; order Flavobacteriales; family Weeksellaceae; genus Empedobacter; species Empedobacter sp. UBA5036. The sequence continues at coordinate 8,086 of NZ_DICC01000026.1, read as the reverse complement.
TATTATTGGTGCTGCTATTGGTGCTGCAGTAGGTGTAGCAACCTACTTAGTTTCAACATTAATTTCTGGACAAAAATTTAAACTTGGTGGTATGTTTAAATCAATGATGTGGGGTGCTATATCTGGAGCAGTCACTTCAGGTATAGGTAGTGTTTTCTCCATAGGTAATTTTGCTCAATCTACAGTAGGTGGAGTTTTAAAATCTACAGCACATGCAATGGCACAAGGTACATTATCTATGGTTCAAGGTGGAAATTTCACTCAAGCCTTTATTTCCGGTGCTCTAGGAAGCTTAGCTGCTGGAGCATGGACGAAATTTGGAGGGAATTTTGCTCAAAGTACTACTGGAATGATTACTTTCGCTGGATTCTCAGGAGGAATTGGTTCTTATTTAATTGGAGGTAATTTTTGGGAAGGATTTGTAATTGGAGCTACTGTAGCAGGGCTTAATGATGCTTTACATAATAATTTTGCAACAGGATATGCAGATGATGTAGAAGCAGAAGATTGTCCAAAATGTAAAGAATTTTTAGGTAAACTAAAATCTTTTACAAAAGAACTAGGAAAAGTTTTTTATACAATTGACCCCGAAGGTCAAAGTTTCGATAATCATATGAATTTTGCTTTACAAAATGGTTCTGGATTAGGAGAAGCTGGTATTCATGCATTTGTTATGACTAAGGCAGAGAATGGAGGTTTAAGCTTTATTGGAGCTACTGCTCCTAGAAGAGCTCGATTGTCAAATAAAAGTTTTAATTCTTTTTCAGCTTTCAAAAAACATATGGGACCTGCTGGAGAAGGAAAAGCTTGGCATCATGTTGTAGAGCAAACACCTAGTAATATAAAGAAATTTGGTACTGGAAAAATTCATAATACTTCCAATTTGATGAAACTTCCACATGGAAAAGGAACTATTCATGCTAAAGTTTCAGGGTATTATTCTTCTAAACAACCTTTCACTGGTGGGAAAACAGTAAGACAATGGATAAGTACTAAATCTTATGATGAACAATATAAGTTTGGAATAAAAATTTTAAAAAAATTCGGATGGCAACAATAAAGAACGTAGAGCAAGCTTTACAAAATTTCGAAATATATTCAAATAAACAAGCAGAATATAGTGAATTAGGTAATTATAAATCAGCTAATGTAGCTTATAAAAATATTTTGAGTTCTGTATATTATTTAAAAGAGCAAGGTCAGATCAATCTTTTGGAAAAGTTTTTAGATTTTTCTTCTATAGGAGTAAGACTATGGGCAGCATATTTTTTATTACCTCAAATAGAAAGTAAATCAATAAAAGTTTTGAAAGAAATTTCACTTAGTCCAACAATACATGGGTTTACAGCAGAAACAACCATTGAAGAGTGGAATAATGGTACTCTTGAATTTCCTTAGAGGGGTAGTGTATCAGAAGTGTTGTTATACTTCAAAACACTTATTATAGGTCATTTAACAATAAAATAATCACACCCGATAATAGATAGTATTCTATTATCGGGTATTTTTATGTCCTTAAAATACCTAAAATAAATTCATCTGATAACCTTGTGTATCAAATGTGTTGGTAGCAACTTTTTGCATAAATTACATCTTACAATATATGACAAAATCAACCTTTACTATTGAAAATCAAATAAAAATATGTTCCAATTGTTCTACTAAATTAATCAAATATGGTAAAACTAAGAATGGCAAACAACGTTATAAATGTAAATCTTGTAACCAAACCACTGTAGAAATTTATACATACAACACCTATCTTTCAACAATCAATTGTAATATTATTCAATTAATCAAAGAAGGCTTAGGAATAAGAAGTACAGCACGTTATTTACAAATCTCAACGACCACTTTACTTAAACGAATTCTACAAATTACTTCCAAGATAACACCACCCAAACTCACAGAAGAAGATAAAGAATTTCAAGTCGATGAGCTCAGAACCTTTCATAAAAAACGATTAACCCCACTTTGGATCACTTATACTTTTTCATTACAAAACCGACAAATTCATGCTTTTCATGTCGGTTATAGAACAATCGAACTATTCAAAAAACTACTTACACCAATTTTTAAGAATAATCCAACGAAAATTTACACTGATAAATTCAATACCTATCGTTCAGTTATTCCTTCAGAACTTCATTCAACTAAGTTTCGTTCCACCAATCATATCGAACGAAATCACTTAAGTTTACGCACTCACCTTAAACGTTTAAATCGAAAAACAATTTGTTATACCAAAAATACAGCCGTCTTATCCGCTATTTTAATCATCTATTTTTGGAGTTAAGATTTTAACAAGAATAAAATAATACTTACTATTCTTATTGCTTAAGAAGCCAAAAAGTGCCAACTTCTAAATTTTAAAATGAAAGAATGTAAATTACTTTTAAAAAAACTTAAAATTACAACTTACCCAAAAATGTCAAAAATGACATCAAATGTTCGACAGAAGTACCTTTCAGCCCGCTGAAAGGGATTCTATTACTTAGAATCTCTTTTTTTGTATAAATAAGTAAGTTTTCTTCCTTCATTTTCAAATGATTAATCGAAAATAAATCCATCATTGTAGGTGTTCGATAAATCCCATTTTCATAGTATAAATTGCTGTCGAACACTATGTTTACAAATTCTCTTTTCTGTAAAGTATTAGCTTTAGAATAAACAAATGACCCGGTCCTAAAATAACTATACATGTTTTTAAATAAATCCTGTTATAGTTACACACCAATTGATCTTAATCCTAAATTTACTATACAAAGGAGTTTTGATTATTAAAACTTCTATTATAGTTTTCCATCTTTTCTTTAATTTTTCTGACTGCAAATGCGCAGCATTTGGAGTTAAATAATCACAACTTGTATGTGGTCTTAATTCATTATAAGTTTTAATACTATTAGTAATTTTAATTTTTGTCTGATCAAAACCTAATGTGCTTTCATATAAATTAAATTCCATTTTAATTATTCCATTAACCCTTTCTGCCATTGTATTTTCATAGGGATCACCTTTTTCTGTCATACTTATAGCTATGTTATTTGAGAGTAATAAATCTACATATTTATGTGAGCAATACTGCGATCCTCTATCAGAATGATGAATTATAGATTCATTATAAAGCCTGTTATTTACTGCCATGTTAAGCGCTTCAATACAACCATCAGCTGATAAATCTTCACGGAAGCAATACCCCATTATTTTTCTTGAATAAGCATCTGTTATTAAACTCAGGTAACCCCATTGAGTGCCTAGTCGAACTTGTATACCGTAGTGTTTTTGGGCTTGTTTATACGTAAAGCCGCCTTTTTCTACTTGGCGTACAACAGCTAACTTAAAGCCTAAGGTGTAATCGCGTTGTGTACGCTTTTCTCTTTCTAAGTATGATTCTTTCATGATAAGTTGATTTGGTGTCAACTTATTTTAGGATAAGACATTCTTTAACAAAAAAGGCTCTTATCCAAGAATTTTATATTAAAGAAATGTTTTGGGAAAAAGTACTTTTTACCGAGCTTAAAACAAGGAATCGTCTTGTTTCTCCTCATGCGATACAACGTTTTTTCACTAACGTTAAGTAGCCTTTGCACATCTGCACTGTCGTAGAATTCGTGAACTTTGTTATATGTTTTAATTTATTTAATTTCAGTAATATACGAGTTAATTAAATAAAATAAATGATAAGAGGAAGTAGGGATAGGGTGATTCTATATTTCTTCTTTTCATTTTTTTGTTCATCCAAAAAAAACGAAACAAAAAAAGATGCCGACAGTAGTCTCTCAATGATTCAACTAACTAAATTATTTTCATAAAGTTGTCAACTCGTTCCACTCAGACACTCCAACTTTTTTTATTCCAATAATTTAGAATTGAATTTCATTTCGATACTAAATCGTCGGATTTTTAATTCCTTTTTCAATATTCAAATTCACTTATAATAACGAATTTTAAAGCTGTCATTGCTGAAGAGTCGAGTGTCAATTCTACGTAGTGAGCGTTAAAAATGATTTACTGTTCACATTTTATATGTGAATAATTTAAAGCATTTAGCGAGTAGTCGTTATTGACCGACTTGTAGGCACGGACTTGATTTTTTTTGGTTCGTTTTTTTTATCAAGAAAAAAAATGAACATATAATTTATTAATCAACTTGTAACAAGTTTACCTAAGCTCCACAAGAGCTTCTCCTTATAATTTCAAATGTTTTTTACTGTATGTAGAAGATTATTTTAGAAAAATAATTCATTTTCATGTTGAATCTTTTGTATTCTCTCTATTTTAGTAAGAAATTAATGATATGAATTTTAAAATACTGTTTTTATTTCTTACTTCTACACTACTTTTTGGTCAAAATAATTTTATAACTCCTTACGAAAAAGGAAATAAAAATCAAACTACAACCTATGATGAAATGAATGTGTTTTATCAAAATTTAGCGGAAAATTTTGAGACAATACAGTATGTAAAAAAAGGAGAAGACGATAATGGAAAGTCAATTTATGTAGTTGTTTATAATCCATTTAAAGAAAAAGATATAAAAGAATTACGTAAAACAAAAGCAGTGCTTTTCGTAAACAATGGAATTCATCCTGGAGAACCGGACGGAATTGATGCGACGATGATGTTGATGCGAGATTTGGCAATGAAAAAAATTAAACCGCTTAAGAATTTTATTATTGCTGCGATTTCGGCCTATAATGTAAGTGGTATGTTGAATAGAGGGGCTTTTTCGCGCGCAAATCAGAATGGACCTGAACAATATGGTTTTCGTGGAAATGCCAGAAATTATGATTTGAACAGAGATTTTATTAAAAATGATTCAAAAAATGCAAAAAGCTTTCAGACGATTTTTCATTGGTTGAAACCTGATGTTTTTATTGATAATCATGTAAGTAATGGGGCAGATTATCAGTACACATTTACCTATATTTCGTCTTTTAAAGCGCGTGTAGGAAATGTTTTGGGCGATTATTTTTATACGACATATCAAGCAAATAATCTAGCCGAAATGCAAAAAAATGGTTACGAAAGTACGCAATATGTGAACATACATGGCGATGTTCCTGATATTGGTTTTGCAGCTTTCGAAGATTCTCCACGCTATTCTACAGGTTATACAACATTGTTTAATGCACTAAGCACAATGCCCGAAACACATATGTTAAAGCCTTATGAAAACCGTGTAGACGCAACGTATAAATATATGTTGGTAAATCTAGAAAATTTAGATAAAGAATATTTGACAATCAGAAATTTACGAAAAGAAAATCTAAAACAATATCAGGTCGGAAATCAATATGGAATTCGTTGGAAAATAGATTCTACTCAATTTACAACAATGAATTTTAAAGGATTTGAAGCAGGATACAAGCCAAGTGCGGTTTCGGGAAAAGATAGATTGTACTATGATCGATCGAAACCATTTACAAAAAAAATTAAATTATTCAATTCTGCAAAACCAATTAGTTACATTACAATTCCGAAATATTATGTTCTTCCACAAGCTGAATATCGCGTTGTAGAAGCTTTGCAACGAAATGATATTCAAATGAAACGAATAGAAAATGATACATTAATTAACGTCGAATCGTATAAAATATCAGATTTTAAAACCAATAAAAATGCATATGAAGGACATTATAATCATTACGAAACGGTGGTTACAAAATCGATGAAATCGCTTAAATTTTTTGAAGGAGATTATATTGTGCCAACACAACAAGATGGAGTGAAATATATTCTTGAAACCTTAGAACCAGAGGCATTGGATTCGTTCTTTAACTGGAATTTTTTCGATGGAATATTAGGTCAGAAAGAATATTATTCGGCTTATATTTTTGAGGATACAGCTGCTGAATTATTGAAAAATAATGTGGTTTTGAAAACCGCATTTGAAGCAGAAAAAGCATTAAAACCAGAGTTTGCTAATGATGGCGAAGCACAGTTGGATTGGGTTTATAAAAATTCGCCTTATTTTGAGAAGAATACTTACAGACAATATCCGATTTATAGGATTCTTAATTAAAACCAGTTGTGCATTTTGAAATAAAATTATTCAAATAGATGGTTTAAGTTGTTATAACACACAATTTGTTAATTAAAATCTATTTGTTGAAATAGAAAAGGCAAAGGTGAAAAATTGTAAAAAGCTCTTATCTGTATTGATAAGAGCTTTTAATTTATAGTTTGATGCATTCTAAAAATCGTCTTCAATAATTTCTTGCACACGTCCAATTTGTCCATCCGTCAAACGAACTTTTATACCACGATGATGATAAGGCGCAGAAGTCAATAAATCTTTCACGATACCCTCAGTCAATTCGCCAGTTCGTTGATCCTTTTTCAATACAATATTAACCAGCATACCAGGTTTTATATTTGCTCTTGTTTTACCATCCATATTACAAATATCTTAAAATAAATGGAAAAGATATTCATTCTATCGTAAAGGAAATTAAAAAATACATTCATCTGGAAGGTAAAAATGAAATGGGATTGAATATGAAATTTATGAATTTTCTCTTTTATTATTTTATTTACAACCCAGCTGAAAAAATTTGAGATTGAATATAAAGGCAAGAATAACAAGAATACAACTTTCTTTTATTGGAGAGGGGTTGAGGTGAAAATCATAAAACTAGAAATAGGATTTGTTCGAGTGTTGTTCGATAATGTTTCGGAAAAAGTGGGCGAACAAAATAGGGGAGAAGTGAAGTGATTTTTATTTGAAATGGTAATTGATTTAAAAATTAATTATTACTGAGTATAAATAAGAAAATATAAGATAGATTTGGTCGAGTATTTAATTGATTTGGAATAAATTTAGAAGATAAATAATTCATTATGGAAAATTTACCAAATTTAAATAGTATTCATGATACTGATAAAAGCGTTGGAGCGATAAGTATTTTCAAAGGCGAATCTAGTAATGTAACATCAATTCAATTATTAGAAAAAAGTGTTTTAAAAGAGCACAGTACAAAAATACCTGCTTTGCTTTTATGTGTTACTGGAAAAGTAGTGTATTCAGATGAAAATGAACAAACAATAGAATTAAGCTCTAGTGACTATATAACGATAGAACCAAATGTTATACATAAGTTAGAGGCTTTAGTAAATAGTCAGTTGATTTTAGTAAAATAAGATCATCAATAAAATGAATTAATATTTCTTGATATGCACGAATTACATCTATTATTAATTTTCCATTTAATAGGCGCTACGATATGGGTTGGTGGACATATTATATTAAGTTTGGTTATTTTACCACAAGTATGGAAAGAAAAATCGATAGAGAAATTGTTCTCTTTTGAAAGTAAATACGAACGAATAGGACTTCCAGCTTTATTAGTTATGGTTATTACAGGAGTAAGAATGTCTTATATCTACACGATCAAGATTAGTAATTGGTTTCAATTCGAAAACCCCATTGAAAGAGTTGTCTCATTAAAACTGATAGGCTTAGCAACAATTGTATTATTGGCTTTGAGTGCTCAATTTTATGTGCTTCCTCGTTTAAAAACAGATGATACAAAACTTCCTCTCATGACATTTCATATTATAGCGGTGACAACGATTAGTATAATCATGTTAATACTAGGTAGCTTCGTACGATATGGTGGTATTTAGATAAATATTAGTAGTTTAGCCTATCTATTTATTAAATTTCTTGTTATAGTTTAGTAGAGAACAATAGTAACAAAGTAGCTATGAATCATTCTTAGGTAATGGTATTTGTAATCCAGTTTTAACTGTATGCATGTTGACAAAAGTTTTAAAACGTCGTATATTCGAGTTACTAAAAAATAATTTTCGAGTCAAGGATTCGTATTCTCGCATAGTATTAACCACCATAATCAATGCAAAATCTACTTCACCTGTTACATAATAACATTGCTGAATTTGAGGAGTTTTATTGAAAGTTGATTTTATTTCATCAATAAATTCAATTTTATCTGTATCCAATTCAATTTCTACGAACAGCTGTCGTACTTCATGACTTCGTAGACTTTAAATATAATTATTTTAGTTTTAATTTTAGTATTTCATAAGGAGTTTTTCCTTTAAAAGAGGACTGTCTCTTAAA
>NZ_DICC01000031.1:0-6264 GCF_002415215.1 Empedobacter sp. UBA5036 | reverse complement strand
TGTAATCTTCCCTAAAAACCGGACCGTTTAAAAATATAGTTTATTAACTTAGGGATAATTATGAAACAGAGCAATTTTACAGAAGTTCAGATCGTCAAGATCTTATCAAAACAAAATCAAGGCAAAACAGTCAATGAAATTTGTCGTGAACATGGAATAAGTCAACCCACTTTTTATAAATGGAAGAGTAAATATGGCGGAATGGAAGCCCATCAATTAGCTCAATTAAAAGAACTAGAGAAGCAATTGTCCCAATATAAAAAAATTGTAGCAGAGCTTACTTTGGAAAACGTAGTTTTAAAAGATGTTATCGAAAAAAAGCTATAACGCCTTGTGAAAAACGAGAGTTGGTGTTGTATTCAAAAGAAAAACATCAGCTAAGTTCTCGCAGGGCTTGTCGTCTATTTAGCTTAAGAACATCCGTTTTTTATTATCAAAAAGTACGTAAAGATGAGGATGATAAAATACGTTTTCAATTGATAGCGCTATCCAACGAGCATCAAACTTGGGGCTTTTGGATGATGCATTATCGTTTACGAAATTTAGGCTTTACTTGGAACCATAAACGAGTTTATCGAATTTATACTTCGATGAAACTTAACCTACGTAATAAACGTAAAAAAAGACTTCCTGCAAGGATTAAAGAGCCGCTTTTACGTCCGATTTATCCAAATGTAACGTGGAGTATGGATTTCATGCATGATAGTTTAGAAAACGGAAAAAGCGTGAGAAGTTTGAATATTATAGACGATTTTAATCGAGAAATTTTGAGTATTTGTATCGACACAAGCTTACCTTCAGCTAAAGTAATTTCTGAACTTGAAAAACTAATCGAATGGCGAGGGAAACCTGAGAAAATTAGAGTAGATAATGGTCCAGAATTTATTGCTGAAAAACTAAAACTATTTTGTCAAAAAAAAGCCATTGAATTATATTATATTCAACCTGGGAAACCTACGCAAAATTCGTTGATTGAAAGATTTAATAGAACTTTTAGAACAGATTTTTTAAATGCTTATTTATTTGAAAATATCAAAGAAATGAAAAATTATACAGAAATTTGGATGTGGATGTATAACAATGAAAGACCACACAGTTCTTTACAATATCTTTCTCCTAGAAATTTTTTATTGAAATATGGTAAGGTCAAAAATCCTAATGATTTTCCTACATTTCAAATTAATCAAAATAATAATACAATAATATTAAATAAAAACTATACTTTTAAATGTTCCTAACAAGGGGAAGATTACAGGTTAAGCGAACGATTGTTATAACGAACAGGAATAATTGCGTTTGGGTGTAAAATACGCTTAAATTCGATCCAACTATTTTTTAATAAAATGACGTGTCTAATAACTGTAATTCCTCCAGATGTAGAACCTGCCGAACCTCCGATGAAGAACAAAGAGAAGAAAATAAGTGTGGTTACGGTTAACCAACTTGTGTAATCTTCCATTGCCAAAGCTGTTGTAGATGCGATAGATACAACGTGGAATAATGAACTTCTGAATGAATGTTCGAAATTAAACCACGAATAGGTTTCGACGGAATAACTAGGGTAAATATTGAAAAATAATACAACAAAAACGATAAATGTAACGACAGCAAGTAAACCAACCCACCAACGGAATTCTTCATTTTTCCATACTTTTTTGAATTGTCCTTTAATCAATAAATAAATCAATGCGAAGTTTGTTCCGCCCAAAAACATCATCACGATTAATACATATTGAATAAAAATATTGTTATTCCAATACATCAAACCTTCATTCTTAGTAGAAAAACCTGCCGTTGCAATCACACTCATCGAATGATTTGCAGCATCAAATAAATTCATTCCACCAAAATAAAGCAACATCGCAAAAAAAGCAGTTAAGCCTAAATAAACTAACCAAAGGTTTTTTGCTGTTTCTGTAATTCGAGGGTGAATTTTATCCGTATAAATTCCAGGCGCTTCTGCCATAAAAAGCTGTCGACCACCAATTCCAAGAAACGGTAAAATCGCAATCGTCAAAACGATAATCCCCATACCACCAATCCAATTGGTTGTACTTCGCCAAAATAATATACTTTTTGGGAGACTTTCTACATCATCATAAATTGATGTCCCAGTCGCTGTATAACCAGAAACGGTTTCGTAAATAATGTTGACAAAACTAAAATTTTCATTGATGATATGATCGTTTGGTAGAAATATTAACGAGGTAACATAGGGTAAACACCCCGAAAGAATCAAGAAAAGCCATCCGACACAAACCACGATATAACCTTCGCGTTTGTTGATGTGTTTTCTTCTGTCACGCGTAAAATACATCATTGCAGCTCCCGACAATCCCACTAAACTCCCCGAAACTAAAAAAGGGTAGAGTAGATGATCATTAAAATAAATGCTGACACATGTTGCAATAAACATAAAGAGCGCATTTAATAGTAATAAAACACCCGAAAGATTCAGGATTACTTTGATGTTAAGTGATTTCATTATTTAAAATATTTGGTCACTTTTGGAATTAAATTCGCTTGACTAAAAACAACGACGTGATCTTTTGGTTCGATAATGAAATCTTTTGTTGGAATAAATCCATCATTTCTGCGAACAATTCCAGCAATAATAGCACCTTCTTTAAACGGAAAATCGCTTACTTTTTTGAATGCGATTTCAGAATTTTCGTGAATACGGAATTCTAAAACTTCAGCATCTAAATCAGAAATTCCTGTTACATCCATCACAGAACCTTGTCGAATATAACGGAAAATACTATCTGCGGTTAAGAGTTTTTTATTGATAAAAGCGTTAATTCCAACTTCTTGACTAAGATGTATATAGTCGATATTTTCGACCAAAGCAATTGTTTTTTTAACGCCTTTTGATTTTGCCAAAAGACATGACATAATATTCGTTTCCGAACTTCCTGTCACAGCGATAAAAGCATCCGAATCAGAAATACCTTCTTCCAATAACAATTCTCCATCTCGACCATCACCATTGATAATCAAAATGTTATTTAAATCGTCAGCTAAATCAAAAGCTTTGTTTCGATTGATTTCTAATAACTTAACATTGAGCTTGTTATCTTTTAAAAGTTTGGCAACTTTGACACCAATACTTCCTCCTCCTAAAACAATTACATTTTTGAAATATTCTTGTTTCTTTCCAAGGATTTTATAAACTTCTAAAATTCCAGCTTTTTTGACAATAAAATAAACGTGATCATCTATTCTAAATTCAGTTTCGGCTTCGGGAATAATGGTTTGATATTCGCCACGTTCGTTGCTACGAATTATTGCAATTGGCATCAAAAGATTGTCTTCGCCACCTTTCGTCGTCAAATACATGTCTTTGTACTGCTTGTCCAAAATTTTACAATCCGCATCCAAAACAGTTCCAACCATAAAAAGTTGACCATTTGCAAAGGGATGCATCGCATTGAAAGCAGATTGTTGAACAAGAGAATAAATCTCATCAGCCGCTAATTTCTCAGGACTAATTAATGCATCAATTCCCATTCCTTGAACCCAAAATTGATTTTCTTTGTAAAGAAATTCAGGATTCGAAATTCGAGCTAATGTGCGTTTTGCCCCTAAATCTTTCGCAATCGAAGCACTTGTAAGGTTTGTGTTTTGAAGATGAGTGACCGATATAAAAATATCTGTATCATCAATTCCAACTTCTCGCAAAGCCTTGAAAGAAGTGATATCACCACGATAAGCCATTACATCTAACGAGTTTTCGATCATCAACAACTTGTCCTTGTCCATGTCCATGATGACGATGTCGTTCATTTCATTAGAAAGTAATTTAGCCAAATGAAAACCAACTTCTCCAGCACCTCCGATTAATATTTTCATGAAAGAAATTTAGGATAAAACTATTTTGACGTTTCTTTTTGTCCCATTAACATTAGGAACGATTTCAAGAATTCGTCTATATCACCGTTCATTACAGCATCCACATTACCTGTTTCAGTTCCTGTTCTGACGTCTTTTACCAATTTGTATGGATGCATCACATAATTACGAATTTGAGAACCCCATTCGATTTTCATCTTATTTGCCTCAATCTCATTACGTGCAGCCATTTTTTTCTCTAACTCAATCTTGTACAATTCAGATTTTAACATCTCCATTGCACGTTCGCGATTGGCTAACTGAGAACGTTCAACCTGACAAACAACCACAATTCCTGTAGGTTTGTGTGTTAACTGAACTTTTGTTTCAACCTTATTTACATTTTGTCCTCCAGCTCCTCCAGAACGAGACGTTTGCAATTCGATATCTGCAGGATTGATTTCAATCTCGATTGTATCATCTACAATTGGCGAAACATAAACCGAAACGAAACTTGTGTGACGTTTTGCGTTACTATCAAAAGGCGAAATACGCACCAAACGATGCACACCATTTTCTCCTTTTAGATAACCGAAAGCAAATTCGCCATCCACTTCTAATGTTACCGTTTTTACACCTGCAACATCACCCGCTTGATAGTTTAATTCTTTTACTTTATATCCATGTTTTTCGGCCCACATCAAATACATACGCATCAACATAGAAGCCCAATCACAAGATTCTGTACCTCCAGCTCCCGCAGTAATTTGAAGAATTGCACCAAGATTATCTCCTTCTTCTGAAAGCATATTCTTGAATTCTATATCTTCTAAAAGCTTGGCAACAACATTATATTGTTCCATAACTTCTTCGTCACTTACTTCACCTTCGCGGTTAAATTCTACTAAAACTTCGACATCATTTACTGCATTTGCAATTGTTTGGTATTCATCGATCCATTTCTTTTTACCACGCAAAACTTTCATAAAAGCTTCGGCTTCTTTCGGGTTGTTCCAAAATTCAGGTGAAGCAGCATGCTCTTCTTCATTTTGAACTTCGATTTCTTTTTGTTCGATTTCCAAATATTCGTGCAAATCTTGTGTACGTTTTTGGATGTCTTTTAGTAATTCGTTGTTAAACATAATTGCAAATGTATAAAAATAGGAGGTTAAGCATTAATCACTTTATCATCTTTTCCGTTCCAAGAAAGAATTTTATAAGTAAAACCTTCTTCTGTTTTAATTTCTTGGTCTTTCAGCATCAAAAAAGTATCGTCCCAATCGCCATCATCATAACTAATTACCCAGAATAATTGGTTGAACAACAATCCTTCTAAAATATACAAAAGTTCCTCCACAGAATCTACTTCGTAAGTTGTGAAAGGAAAAGAAGATTTAATCCATATCTTATCATCATCCGAAATCTGAATATAAAGATCTCCAAAAGTTGATTTGTATTCATTCTCGATATGAAATTCTAATAATTCTGTATCTTTCTTGTGAAGCCCTGTGAAATCTGGAATTGCTTCAATAATTTGATTGTATATTTTGATTGAAAAATCGTTCATCTTTCTAAAATTAGCTTGCAAAAATAAACGATATTATCTAATTCTGACACGATATTTATGTTCAATAAATCGAAAAAAGTTAAATAATTTGTATTCAAAATCATAACCATAGTCAACAGAAGGATCTAAATCTATACTTACTGCATACAAATCTGGATTATATGTCATTGGTTGCATATGTCGTTGATTCCAAATCATCACATATTGGCGATTTTTTTGTTCGTAATATTCTTTTGAATAATATTCTTTGGGTAATGCAGTTGTTTTTAAATAAATATCATATTGAGGATCAAATACAACAATATCATAATCGCCATCTTCATTCGGCTCGAATTTTAATGAATTCTCATCTTTATTCGGAACTGAATTTTGTGTGGATTGATTGGTTGTACAAGCAAAAAATAGGAGAGAAACGCTGAAGAATAAAAATAGCTTTTTCATAATTTTTTAATTTGATTAAATATATTGAAAAATAACGATATTAAGTGTTTATATCTACATTTACACTTATATTCTAATAATTTAGAATTACATGAATAGTAGTTCTGAAATATAAATGTTTATTTCATATTATTTATATATATATCTAAGAGACATTGAAAAATTATCATCATGAAATTTATTAATTTAACCCGTTGTGCATATTGATTAATAAAGAATAAAGTTGTTCATTTGATTGAAAATCAGTAAATTGTTTTAATTACAAAACATTTACAATGAACAACTTACTTGCAAATTACGATAGAATATTGGAAGTTCTTCGAAAAATATCAACAGATACATTGTTAATTTATCAACGTAGAATACCTAAACTTTTTGATTTAGAACTCATCAGTCTTGTCTTAACAGCTGAATTTAGGGTTATT
>NZ_DICC01000037.1:0-35075 GCF_002415215.1 Empedobacter sp. UBA5036 | reverse complement strand
ATTTTTTCAGGACGTTACAATACTACTACAAGTAATACCAAAATAGATATTACAATAAGTACATCTACAAATTTAATTCTAAAATTACCAATTCCAAAACCTCTTTTTGTAGCATAATTTTTCTTTGATGACATTATAAATTCCAATTTCTAAAAGAAATACTAAAAGTGTGCCAATTATCTATCAAAATCTAATTTTTTATAAGTTGATGATAATTTAGAATCATAGGATTAAAACCATTTGACTAAAAATTTTAATTTCATGATCCTCAAATTCTTTCCCAATAGCATCAGATGTAGCAGTAATTAGTTCAGGTTAAAAAACATCCCTTTTTAAGTATTAATATATTAACAGTAAATATTTTTACATTTTAAAAAATTATCATATAAATTATAATTTTCCAACAACTTATTATGTTGTAAATTTGCCTTATGCTAAACAACGATACAATTTGTGCATTGGCAACTGCCAATGGAATGGGCGCTATAGCGGTTATTCGTATTTCTGGACCAGAATCAATTTCTAAAGTTGCTCAGATTTATCAATCAAAATTTAATTCAACTAAATCTTTGAATGACGCTTCTTCTCATACCATACATTTGGGTTATGTGATGGATGGAGATACCATTGTTGACGAAGCATTATTCTCAATATTTAAAAATCCTCATTCATATACAGGTGAAGATGTCGTAGAAATTTCGACACATGGATCGATTTATATTCAGCAAAAAGTTTTAGAACTTTTAAATAAAATAGGCATTCGAAATGCCAATCCAGGTGAATATACTTTCAGAGCCTTTTGGAATGGTAAAATGGATTTAACACAAGCAGAAGCTGTTGCTGATCTTATTTCTTCGGATTCTAAGACTTCGCACGAAATTGCTATCAAACAAATGCGTGGAGGATTCTCTAATCAAATCAAAGATTTAAGAGAACAAATGATCAATTTTGCAGCTTTGATGGAATTAGAATTGGATTTTTCTGAAGAAGATGTTGAATTTGCAGATCGTACACAATTTTATGATTTATTGAATAAATTACAATCCATCTTAAAACGTTTAGCTGATTCTTTTGCTTTTGGAAATGTTATCAAAAATGGAGTACCAGTAGCTATTGTTGGTGCGCCAAATGCAGGAAAATCTACTTTATTAAATGCATTATTAAACGAAGAACGTGCTATTGTTTCGGATATTGAAGGAACAACTCGTGATACCATTGAAGAAACCATTTATATTGACGGTGTTGGGTTCCGTTTTATTGATACAGCTGGAATTCGAGAAGCTGGCGATACGATAGAACGGATTGGAATTGAAAAAACATTCGAAAAAATAGACAATGCTTCTATTATCATCTATTTGTATGATGCCAATATAACTGCTGATAATCAAATTGCGAATCAGTTAGATGATTTGCAACGTAGAGGAAAAATCTTGTTTAATGTTGCCAATAAAATTGATGTAAACAATAACGAATCAGCTATTTCTGATGCTATCAAACAAGAGTTTAAAGATGTTGTTCATTTAGAAATTTCAGCTAAAGATCAATATAATATCGAAGCATTGAAAGAAAATCTGATTCATCAAATCAAATTGAAAGGAACAAATCAGGATGACACAATCGTTACGAACTCTCGTCACTTAGAAGCATTACAAAACACACTTTCTCAAATTGGAAAGATCAAACAAGGAATGGACATGGGACTTCCTGGGGATTTGTTAGCAATGGATATCCGTGAAGCTTTAACATATTTGGGACATATTACAGGTGAAATAGATGTGGATCAAGATATATTAGGGACGATATTTGGCAAGTTTTGTATCGGGAAGTAGTTATCTTTCTTTTGTTTGTTAACTACCTATAAATGTTATATTTAAGAGCAACTATGTTGCTCTTTTTTGTTGCCTAATTGCTTTATTTTGATTAAATTTGATGTACAGTTGTTGCCCAAGCATCAAGTTTGTTGCCCAAAGCACATCAAAATTATAGTATGGAGAAATGATGCACCAACTAGCTACATCAAGCTACTTTGTGCTACAATTAGCAACATTATGAGTACGAACATCAAAATACCAAAATTCTGCCAATTCTGTGGACAAGCCTTTGTTGCCCAAACCACCACTACTCGCTATTGTAGTCACAAGTGCAATTCTAGACACTATAAGCAAATCAAGAAAGAAGAAAAAATAAGAGCCACACTAAGTGAGCAAATTCAAAATGTAAGTTCTGCAAATCCCGAAACCTTGCAAAGTTTGCAAACCCTACAAAAACTCCCAATCCAAACCACCAACTTTATCAATCTTCGAGATAAAGAATTCCTAAGCGTACAAGAAGCCGCTATTCTTTTAGGTGCTAGTCGTTGGACAATTCAAAGAATGATTAATCGTAACGAATTAAAAGCTTCTAAAATTGGGAGAAGAACAATAATAAAACGTACCGAAATCGATAATCTTTTTAAATGATGAATTATGAAAGTATCTTTAAGACAACGCAAGAAAGGCAACAAAATAACCTTGTACCTTGACTATTACGACAAAGGCAAACGTGAATACGAATATTTAGGTTTGTACCTAACACCTGAACCAGAAAAAGGAAGTTTGACTAAAGCTCAAAAAGATGAAAATAAAAAAATATTAGAGTTAGCAGAAAGTATCAGAAGCAAAAGACACTTAGAAGCACAAAATCAAATTTATGGTTTTAGAGATAAGGAGAAACAAAAAGGAAATTTCTTAACATTCTTTGAAGCACTAACAGAAAAGAAGAAAGCCAGCGTAGGTAATTACAGCAATTGGGATAGTACCAAAAAACATTTACAAGCGTATGATCCAAAAGGTATTTCATTTGAACGTTTAGACAAAGACTGGTTAGAAGGCTTCAAAGATTATTTAGATAATGTAGCTATTACTAAAACAGGCGAACCCATATCTTTAAATACTAAATACTCTTATTTCAATAAAGTTAGAGCAGCATTAAAGCAAGCATTAAAAGAAGGATTGTTAACATATAATCCAGCCGAACAAGTACAACCATTTCCACAAGATGAAGTTCAAAGAGAATTTTTATCTTTAGAGGAAGTTCAAACCTTAGTGCATACACCTTGTAAGAATGAAACATTGAAACGTATGTTTTTATTCTCGTGTCTTACAGGATTGCGTTGGTCAGATATCGAAAAGCTAAAATGGTCAGAAGTACAATATTCAGAACAGTTAGGTAATTTCTTACGTTTCAAACAACAGAAAACCAATGGAGCTGAAATGCAACCTATATCCGAAGATGCTCGTACCTTATTAGGCGAAGAAGGTAATCCAAAAGATAACGTGTTTACAGGGTTTAAATATGGCAATTGGAACAAGACTTTATTAAAAGATTGGATGACCGATGCAGGTATCAAAAAGCACATTACATTCCATTGTGCTAGACATACTTATGCTACATTACAATTAACGCTGGGTACTGATATTTACACCGTATCGAAGTTGTTAGGACATAAAAACCTATCCACAACCGAAATATACACGAAGGTTATTAATGAGAAAAAAATTGAAGCTGCTAACAAAATAAAACTGAACCTATAACTATGGATTTGATTGTATATAGAAATATCCTTTATGGAGTTTTGAAACCTTGGCAACAAGACGATGCGAACGAAAAGTTTTTTAGACAAAATCTAAATCCAAACTTTGTCAATCCAGCTGACCCTTCAACATTTTACGAAGCGTTGAAAGAGCTTTTACCGACTTATCGTGAATTGTACAATGAAGATGGATTAGAAGTTTACGAAACTCAACCAGATACAGAGGTAGAGTATACAATCAAAAAGCCAATGATTAATATTCAGTTGCAAGAACCATTTTCTGCTACAAGTAAATTCTATTATTACGTATTACAGAATGAAACGACACGAATCAGTAACAGAATTTACTATTGCTTCAATAAAGACATTAACGAAACCAACAAAAAGGAATTAATCCAAAATGTTATAAAGTCTTGTAAAGATTTACTTTTAAGAATTGGCACAGACAAGAGTTTATATCCTACAGATAAATTAACAGATTATGTAATCGACCTATTGGTTAAATGTATCGTTCGTTTATTAAAGGAAGTCGAATTACTTTATCCAGCCTATACCAATCAAATAAAAACAGAACAATACGAGATATTCTCTGAATTGCTTCACGATCATTTCGAATCTTTCGAAACGGATACTACCACACCAACATTCCAAGAGGCTAAAAATGAAATACTTCAGATTGATGATTTTAAACTCGAAAAATCAGACAAACTATCTTTTGGCTTCAATGGAAATAAAGAAAATCTTAAATCAGTAATAATAGCATTAAACAGACACTTATATCTTTTAAATGAAGATAAAACCTCACCAGATGATTTGTTAAGTGTGCTTACATCTAAAGATTTAAAAATTGGTGCGCCACAAATTCATTTAGATTGCGAAACCACTCAATTTGCTTATATCGTAGATAAATTAAAATCACATTTTCATAACCTTACACCTACAAGTATAGAACAAACCAATCTGTTTTATTCTAAAAAAGGGACACTATTAAAAAGGAATAATTTATATAAAAACAACAGCAATTATCCTAAAGAACAAGAAACTATTGATAGAATAATCAAACAATTATAAATAAAAACAGTAAGATGAGTAAGATGTCTTAGTAAGACGTTACTATCTTACTTTTTACCCCTCTAAATCTCAAGAATTTTGACTTAGTAATTTAAAATTATTGAGTCATGATTACAGAAAATTTAATCCTAGAAAAGCTTGCTCAATTAGAAGGTAAAATTGAGGAGCAAAATTTATTGCAAAAAGAAGTATTAACGTTTAACGATGTGTGTAAGTATTTAGACATAAGTTCTTCACACCTTTACAAACTAACTTCTCAAAAGCAAATTCCACATTTTTGTCCACAAGGGAAAAAACTCTATTTCAATCGTACAGAAATAGACCAATGGTTAATGCGTAACAGGCAAGAAACTACGGAAGACATCGAAACAGCTGCAGCTAATTATTTAATCAAAAACAAACGTAAATAATTATGAGCTTTTATAGATTTTCCGAAGAAGAGGTTCAACAGATTATGGATCGTTTAGATCAATTATCTATCGAGGTTAAGAAGAAACAACGTACCGAACCCGACCAAGTCTTTTACGATAATCAGGAGTTTCTCCAGATTATGAATATTAGCAAACGTACTGCCGCTTATTGGCGTACCGAAAACATTATTACCTATTCACAAGTAGGCAATAAAATCTACTACACTTTAGCCGACATCTTAGAGCTATTACAACGTAGTAAAATTCCAGCTAACAATTCCATTAACCTTAAATCTATTAACAATGACTAGAGTATCAATTTTCCAAAACTTCAATAATCCTGTACAAACCATTACATTACAGGATTTAATCTCAAACATCAAAACAGGTACATACCAAGATGATGTAAACACCATTCGTATGGCTATTGGAATGGGCAAACCCGAAAGAGCCGATGAATTAAAAAAGAACCTTTTAGCTTTCACGCCATCAGCAACCTATTCTGGTGGCAGAAAGAAAGAGTTTATTCAAGAATACAATCAAATCATTCATTTAGATTTTGATAAAATTGATGAAGAAGATTTAATTCAAATCACTACACAAACCGCATCTATTTCGTATACCTTAGCTTGTTTCAAAAGTCCAAGTGGTAATGGTTTAAAAGTATTTATTCAAGTAGATAGTTTACTACAACACCACGACTTAGCATACAAACAAGTACAAGAATATTACGAAAAGCAATTAGGTATTAATGCTGATCCTAAATGTAAAGATGTAACTAGATTGTGTTTTGTGTCGTTTGATGAAAATGCGTATTACAATCCATTAGCTACAATATTTGCTGTCAATACAAAGGTTGAAGAAAAAGGAGTCAATCAATCGGTACAAATGACGAGTAGTAATGCAGATGATGTATTTCAATATTGCGTAGAATTTACAAATAAGATTATCCAATTCGAAAAAGGCAATCGCAACAACTATGTATATCAGTTAGCGTGTAATTTAAACCGTAAAGGCATAAATCAGTTAGATGCAGAACAATTCATTTTGCAAAACTTTCATCACGAAAATCAAAAAGAATTCATCAAATCTATTGAAAGTGCATACAGAAATCAAGCACACGAGTTTGGTACATTTGCAAATACTGCAAACTTTGTAAACTTGCAAAAAGACAGTCCACCTGATAAAGAACCAGTGTATGATGAGGTAGATTATCTTAAAACCACACCCACAATTCCTGCTCATATCGTCAATTATTTACCCGAATTATTAATTGAGGGTTGCGAAGCGTTTAAGGATAACGAACGCAAACGTGATGTATTTCTTACAGCTGGACTAACTATTTTAAGTGGTTGTTTACCCAATGTTACAGGTATCTACCATCAAGAAAGAGTGTACCCGCATTTGTTCTCATTCATTATTGCTCCTGCAGCAAGTGGAAAAGGTGTGCTTAAAAATGCCAAACGTTTAGGCGATAAAATACACGAACGTTTTGTGAATAAATCGAACGAAGCTAAAAAAGCATTCGAAATAGAAAATGCAGAATACAAAACACTATTAGCCAAACGCAAAAAAGACGATGCTATTCCCGAAAAACCTGTTGAGCCAAAATTCAATTTATTGTTTCTACCTGCCGATACCAGCCAAGCAATGATGATGAAAATGCTTCAAGACAACGATGGTAAAGGTATCATTTGCGAAACAGAAGCCGATGCAATGAGTGGTGCAAACAAACAAGATTGGGGAAATTACTCGCATATTATGAGAGCAGCTTTTCATCACGAAAAAATTTCAGCAGCTCGTAAAACCAATAATGAATTATTAGAAATTCCGAATCCTCAATTAGCCGTTTCATTATCAGGTACTCCCGCACAAGTGCCCAAATTAATTCAATCAGCAGAAGATGGTTTGTTTAGTAGGTTTATGTTCTATGCCTTCAAAAATGAAATTATATGGCAAGACCCATCACCTAAAAAAGGAGGAATTATTTTCAACGATCATTTCGAAAAGTTATCTAACGATGTGTTACAGGTATATGATTTTTTAGAACAACACCCTACCGAAGTACAATTAACGCCCGATCAATGGCAACAATTAAATGTAGTTTTCAGTAAACTATTAACCAATACCGTATTGTTTAATAGTGATGATACCTCAAGTATTGTTTTCCGTTTAGGATTAGTATTGTATCGTTTCTGTATGATTTTTACTGCCTTACGCAAAGTGGAAAATGGCGATTGTTCAGAAGTGGTAGTATGCACAGACGAAGATTTTTTAGCAGCATTAGAATTGATAAATGTATATCTAAATCATAGCATCTTAATGTTCAATAATCTAGCAAGTCAGTCAGAACCTATTACCTACAAAATGGGCAGTAACAAAAAAGCTTTTTACGAAGCATTACCACAATCATTTCAGCGTAAAGAAGCAATAGAATTAGGCTCAAAATACAGTCTATCAGAACGTTCAGTAGATGATTTTCTTAAAAATTCTGTACCCGAATTATTGTCAAAAATTAAAACAGGATGTTATGAAAAAGTTTAGTTTACTATTTCCATTTTTAATATATTTGAATTTTAACATTTTCTATTATCCTCCATGAATACTTGTAAAGATAAAATAGTTAGTTTTTTAAATTCATTTCCTAGAAATCGGTTGATAATTAGTAAGAACAATTTCAATCTGGAAGAAATAAATTGGATGAATATTGGGAAATTAGTAGCATTGGAATTAAGTAATTTGGATAAGAAAAAAATAGTTTTTAAAATCAATCAATTACTTGATGAGATAATTGTGAAAAACAAAATTCAACATAAGGAGTTCGGTGAAACAATTGCAATTGAAAATATCGGATTACTCCTTGAACCTGAATTGAAATTTAACGTAGAAAAATTTTTATCAGATTATTCTCAAAATAATACGTTGATTTTAAAATGGGAAGGAGAAATTGATACCAATCAACTTTACTTCTTAACAAAAAATGATAACTATAAAATAGACTTAAATAACTTAAGCCACATCGTAATATGAAATACAATGAACTAATTAGTTTTGAACCTATAACAGAAGTTGTTAAGTTCAACAGAACTAATGAATCAGCATACCAACAGAATCTTGTAAAAACATTTGTTTTTTCATCTACTTTCAAAGATATTCTTATTCCTTTGATGGTACGTAATCTCGACTTGGAATATACAGAAGAAAGTTTCGGTTTACAAGTTGTAGGTAACTACGGTACCGGTAAATCACATACCATGTCTTTAGTTTCTTTGATTGCTGAAGATGAATCCTTAGTAGAATTAGTACAGGACGAAAAAGCTAAAAACGAACTAAAAAAGATTGCAGGTAAATTTAATGTTCTACGATTCGAATTAGGACATACGATTTCCTTATGGGAGATTGTAACATACAAATTAGAAGAGTATTTAGAATCAATTGGAGTATCATTTTCTTTTGAAAGTCTTGGAGCTAAATCATTTTTAGAAAAGCTTCAGTTAATGATGGCAGAATACGAAGAGAAATTCCCAGATAAAGGACTTCTTATCGTAATAGATGAGATGCTTGCATACCTTAAAGGTCGTTCGGGCTCTCAAGATTTAAATCAAGATTTAGCAGTTCTTCAAGCGTTAGGTCAGGCTTGTGATAAGTCAAAATTTAAATTCATTTTTGGGGTACAAGAAATGATTTATCATTCTCCAGAGTTTCAGTTTCAATCAGAAATGTTACAAAAGGTAAATGATCGATACAAAGATATTTTAATCACAAAAGATGATGTGTCTTTCATTGTAAAAAATCGTTTATTACGTAAAGACGAACATCAAAAACAAAAGATTAAGAAACACTTGGATAAATTTTTACCATTCTTTACGGATATGAATGCCCGTACAGAGCATTATATAGATTTGTTCCCTGTACACCCAAGTTATTTCGAAAATTTCGAAAAAATTAGAATTGGTAAAAGTCAACGTGAAATTTTAAAAACATTATCCAATCAATTCAAAGACATATTAGATCAAGAGATACCATCAGATAATCCTGGTTTATTGACCTATGATCAATACTGGAAAGATATATCGAATGATCAATCTATGATGTCTGAGCCAGATATCAGAAAAGTGAAGGAAGTAACTGATACGATTTACGATAAAATCGAGACCTACTTCACTGGGGTAAGAAGTTCTAAAAAAGATATCGCGACAAGAATTACCAATGCTTGTGCCATTAAAATTATTCAACACGAATTACAAAAGCAAAATGGGACCAATACCGAGTTATTGGTAGATGATTTATGCTTAACAGATAAAAATGCTTTCGATAGAGATTTCTTAATCGATATTATTGATTCTGCAGCAAACCAAATCATTACAGCAACTTCTGGTCAATATTTCGATAAGAATAATGACAACGGAGAGTTTCACCTTAGAATTGAAGGGGGAATAAATTTCGATCAGAAAATCAAAGATTATGCAGCAACAATGTCTGATAATCAAAAGGATGAATACTTCTTTAAATTCTTAGAAGTAAACCTTCCCCTTGATTATGATACCTACAGAACGGGGTTTAAAATTTGGTCACATGCCATCGAATGGCAGTCGCATAAAATCTATCGCGAAGGATACATCTTTTTTGGTAATCCAAATGAGAAATCAACGACACATCCGCGCCAACATTTCTATATGTATTTTATGCCAATTTTTGACGATACTAAAAAAATCAAAAATAACGAAGAGGATGAAATCTATTTTACTTTCGATAATATTTCGAAAGAATTTAAAGATTACATCACTTTATATGGTGCTGCTTTAGCGCTAGAAGTAAGAGCAGATAGTTCACAAAAACCAATTTACCGTCAAAAAATTGATGAATTAAACAAAAAAGCGAGAGATATTTTTAACCAAGAGTATGTTCAAATTACACAAGTAGAATACCAAGGTAAAGTGTTACCACTTAATGGTTATCCTTTACCGGGGCAAGGTGCGCCTAAGGAGCAGATTTTCTCTACGGTGGCTTCTATTGTTTTTGAGCCTTGGTTTAACGATGAAAGGCCAAACTTTCCTAAGTTCAGTCAATTAAATGCGCCAATAACAAAAATTAATTACGATAAATTAATAAAACAAGCTTTAACTAAAATTGCCAATCCAGAACAATTAAATAGAGATGGAGAAGGTGTTTTAGCAGGTCTTGGTTTATGGGTGCCTGGTCGTTTAGATTATAGCCACTCACCTTATGCTCAATCTATCGTAAAGTTATTAAAAGATAAAGGAGACGATAAGGTTTTAAATCGGGATGAAATCATTGAGTTCGTAGAAAAGAGCGTTGATTTATGGTTATCAAAAGATTTTAAAATTGAAGCTGAATTAGAATTTGTGGTCTTGGCTACTTTAGCCGCTTTAGGCGAATTAGAAATTACATTACATTCGGGTAAAGTGATCAATTCAACAAACTTAAACGATTTAAAGACTATCCAAAAAGAAGATTTTTGGAGCTTTACGCATGTAAAAAGACCAAAAGGTTTAAATCTTGCTGCAATTAAAGAAATGTTTATTGGGATTGTAGGACGTGATTTAAGCGGACATTTAAGTGATCCATCAACTTACACTCATTTAGTACAAGCTTCTTCGGATTTAGCGAAAAAAACCGTTGCTTTATTAAACAAAATTCAGAATGGGTATGTATATAAAGGAATTGAAATCATAAGTCAAGAACAAGCTTCTAAATACCGTCAAAACTTTACAGCATTCAGCGGATTTTGCGACAAGCTACAAAACTATACTTCTGAAGCAAAAATGAAAAACTTTGCTTTTTCTACAGAAGATATTGCACGTTTAATGCCTTATAAAGAGCAAGTGCTTGAGGTACAAAAATTATTAAATCAAATCACTGATTTGGATGAAGAAGTTTCTTATCTACAACAAGCCAAGCAATACATTACAGAGGAAAGTTTAAAGAACGAAGTAAACGAGCATTTAAATAAATTGCCTCAGATTGTTCAAGAAAATGACAAAGCAACTTTAGTACAATACAAACAAGAGCTTTCTGCTTTAAAAGAAAAATATGCCAATTGGTATTTAGAGCAGTATTTAAAATGTAGAATCAGTCAAAGAGAACATACCGATAAAATGGCCATTTTAGATTCGGATGAACACTCAATCGTTCAAATCTTAAAAGAGGCAGATTATATTTCGTCTTCTCCATACTTTAAATGGATGGAGCAAATTAATAAATTACAAGTAGCAGATAGCAAAGTCAATAAAGAAGCTGTGCTAAATGTTCCTTTTCATGATTTCAATCCGCATGAGTACATCAATGTTAAAGAGACATCTGTAAAGCAATTAAAACAAGACCTATCGGATATTCTTGAACAATGGAATCAATCGCTATTGGAAATTTTAGAAGATCCCATGGTGAAAAAGAAAATCAGTTTATTGGATGAGACGGAACAAGAGATTCTAAACCAATTCAAATCGGGTGCGGTACAACTTTCTAAGTCGAATGCCTTAAGCATCCGCAATGCCATTACTAATTTGCATAAAGGATTAGAGAAAGTTGAAATCGGTTACGACGAATTAAAATCGTCCTTTACAAAACCATTAACGCCAGACGAAGCCATCGAAAAGTTTAAATCTTATGTAGATGGTCTTGCAAAAGGGAAAGAGAGAGATAAAATCAGAATCATCATGAAGTAAAATTCACTTTAAAGTGAATTTTACTTGCTAATTAACTTATAAGTGAATAACTTTGCAGAAATAATTTGGGTAAACACATATCGTAAGGTAACTTATTATACAGTTGCTGTGAATGATGGTATTGCATTGTTCGATGCTTTTGTGGATAAACATACCGATGAAAATAAAGAAAAATTAAAACATATTTTAGCTTGGATTAAAGTCATTGGTGATAAAATTGGTGCTCAAGAACAATATTTTAGAAACGAAGCAGAAACCGCCGATGCATCCGCTTTACCTCCTCAAGGTGTAAATAAAGAACCGGTTTATGTGGAATACAATGAGGAAACAGGTACAGAGGAAAATAAACCGAATAATCTAAGGTTATATTGCTTGAGAGCAAATGAACATGTAGTGTTCTTATTTAATGGGGATATTAAAACGGCAGCAACACCGCAAGAATGTGAAAATGTCAGATTACATTTCAAAATGGCAAATAAATTGACAGAATTAATAGACGAAGCATTTCAAAATAAAGAAATTCGTTGGATTAATGATTATACAGAAATAGAAGTAGATGATGATTTTTTACTTCAATGGGATTAATATAAAACAGAGCGCATGAAAAAGTCAAATCATAATATATCAGATTGGCTAGACCAATACGGTGATCCAGAAATTGATAAGTTCGTTGAGAAAAACTTAGCAATTACCGAAAAAGTACGTGTTGCAATGGAAGCAAAAGGATGGAAATCCCAAGACTTAGCAAAAGCAATGGATAAGTCGCCATCCGAAGTGTCTAAATGGCTTTCAGGTATGCACAACTTAACGCTAAAAAGCATCATCAAAATGGAGCAAGCGTTAGGTATTTGTTTAGTACATACCGAACCAATCAAACAATACGAATACGTGTATTTGGGTACGATTAAAGGTGCGGAAGACTATGCACAAAAGGTAAACGATTACCAAGAATCTTACGCCGATCAAGCATACGAAATTGCCCTTTAACATGGAAAATAAACCAACAATACAAGCGGATAAAATTCACTTATTTCACCTGGAAATTCGTGAGTTTAATATCAATACGCAAGCTTTTAAAAATACAGCCGATCATAAACTGAACATTGCACATCGTTTAATGCACAATTTAGAAGATAAAAGGCTAAAATTAGACATGAGTTGCTCATTCCGAAATGATTCGGAAGAGCAATTATTGCAATTAGACATGGAGTATCATTTTCTTATCGAAAATTTAGAAGATTTTTATACCATCAACGAAAAAGGATTACCTAAATTTTCTGCAACCATTATTGCAACTATTTTAGGCATTGCGCTTTCTACGACAAGAGGTATACTTTTCGAAAAATTAGCCAACCAAGGCATCCATAACATCATCATTCCTGTAGTTTCTCCAATGAAGATGCTAACGAATAACCAATAACCCAATTCTTACAAATGACATTAGATTTATTCCAAAAAGAAGATCACCATACAAACGGTCCAGTAACCGTCTTAGGCCAAACATTTGCCAACGACGAGGAAAGACGTGCGTATTTCCGTGAAGAGTTACGTAAAAAATTACCAGAACTAAAAGAAATAGAAGGTTTCCCAATTGGGGAAGATGAGGACATCATCAACCTATCCGATCCTCCATTTTATACCGCTTGCCCCAATCCGTGGATCAACGATTTTATTGCAGAATGGGAAGAAGAAAAAAAACAATTAGAAAAAGAAGGCAAACGTGTACCTGATTTTGAAGTTACTGAACCTTATGCTGCGGATGTAAGCGAGGGTAAAAAAAATCCTATTTACAATGCGCACTCTTATCATACCAAGGTGCCACATCCCGCTATAATGCGTTACATTATGCATTATACACAGCCTGGGGATATTATTTTTGATGGTTTTGCAGGTACAGGAATGACTGGTGTTGCTTCTAATCATTCTACTTTAAAAAATGAAAAGTTAAAATCATCTTTTTTAGGAAATTTAAATACAGCAGGTTTAAGAAAATCTATTACTTCTGACTTGAGTCCTATAGCATCGTTTATTTCATCTCTTTACAATAAAAATGTTAATGTGAATAAATTTGAAACGAATGCAAATAATATTATTAAGAATGTTGAGGATAGATTTTCAAATTATTATTTGACTAAACATTCTAATGGTGAACTTTGCGAAGTTCAATATTATGTATGGAGTGAAGTCTTTGAATGTCCTAATTGTAGTCATGAAGATAATTTTTATGATTTAGCTGTGGATGAAATTAATTCAAGTATTAAAGATTCATTTAATTGTAATAATTGTGGACAAAAATTATCAAAAAAAAGTATGTCCAAAGTTATGGTTACTGAATATGACTCTAATTTAAATGATACTATATTAAAATCTAAACGGGTAATAACAAAAATTTGTTATAAATATAAAAATAACGAACTATTTAAAATACCTGATGAATATGATTATAACCTATTAGCTGAAGTTGATAGTTTTGAAATTAAAAATTTTATCCCATTAAATGTTTTACCTGATGGAAGTGAAACTAAAAGAAATGAAAAAATAGGTGTTTATAATACACATCATTTCTATATAAAGAGAACACAAATAATTTTATCAGAAATATATTCACTATGCAGTACTAATGAACTTAAATTTTTATTTACTTCTTGTATAACTGGATTAACGCTTCAACAAAGATATCGTCCTAATTCCGGTTTTCCTAATATGATAATGAGTGGTACTCTCTATATTGGTTCTTTAAATAGAGAATGGAATATTTTTAATTGGTTTAGAGGTAAATTAAAATCATTAATTAAAGCATTTGAATATAATAGCATAGAAACTGGTAATGTTACATTAATTCAAAGTGCTACCTCATTAATTTTACCACAAAATTCAGTTGATTATATATTTACAGATCCACCTTTTGGTGCAAACTTAAATTATTCTGAATTGAGTTTTGTATGGGAATCTTGGATAAAATTATTTACTAATGCAAATTTTGAAATTATTGAAAATAAATCTGTCGGTAAATCTTTAGATTTCTATAATCGATTAATGACAAATTCCTTTAAAGAATATTATAAAATTTTAAAGCCTGGAAAGTGGATGACGGTTGAGTTTTCCAATACTTCTGCGGCTGTATGGAATGGTATACAAACAGCTTTAGTTAATGCAGGTTTTATTATTGCAAATGTTGCAGCGTTAGATAAAAAACAAGGTTCTTTTAAAGCACTGAATACTGTAACAGCAGTAAAACAAGATTTAGTTATCTCATGTTATAAACCATCTTCTGAGTTCGATACCAAATTCCAACAATCGCAACATTCACCAATGGGCGTATGGGATTTTGTAGAAGAGCATTTGTCGCATTTACCAATCCATTTGGTAAAAGACAATGCCACTACAGCGGTTGTAGAGCGTAGTGCTAAAATTTTATTCGACCGTTTAATTGCCTTTTATGTACAACGTTCATTGCCTGTACCTATAGATGCAGGTAAATTCCAAGAAGGTTTAAAAGAGCGTTTTGTAGAGCGCGATGGCATGTACTTTACCCAAGAGCAAGTTGAAGAATACGAGCGCAAAAAAGCAGAAGTTCCAGAGTTTATCCAAATGAGTTTATTTGTTGGTTCAGAGCAAGATGCAGTCTATTGGTTACGCCAATTGTTAGAGAAAGAACCGAAAACAGAACAAGACTTACATCCATTATGGATGCGCGAAGTAGCGGGTAACATGCGCAAAGGAGATACCTTACCAGAAATGCGCCAAATATTAGAAGAAAACTTCTTAAAAGACCATACTGGAAAATGGTATGTACCGGATGCAGAAAACGAAGCTGACTTAGAGAAACTAAGAAACAAACGTTTATTAAAAATATTCGAAGACTATAAAACAGAAGCAGCCAAACCAAAAGGTAAGCTAAAAGAAGTACGTGTAGAAGCTTTACGTGTAGGGTTTAAACAATGCTACCAAGACAAAGATTTTAAAACGATAGTAAGCATAGGCGATCGTATTCCAAATAACCTATTAATGGAAGACGAGGTCTTATTACAATTCTACGATATTGCTGCTGCTAAAATCTAAACTATACGATGCTGTATCAAAACCAACCATGCGAACTCATAGGGACAAAAGAGGTATTCGGGCATAAAATTGCCTGGATACGTCTTTTAGAAAATAACACATTCATAGAAGTTCCTTTTCAAGAACTACAAGAAG
Source organism: Empedobacter sp. UBA5036 (assembly GCF_002415215.1). Taxonomy (NCBI): domain Bacteria; kingdom Pseudomonadati; phylum Bacteroidota; class Flavobacteriia; order Flavobacteriales; family Weeksellaceae; genus Empedobacter; species Empedobacter sp. UBA5036. The sequence goes on along the minus strand of NZ_DICC01000037.1, from coordinate 19,140 downwards.
ACGAGCAAACTATTCACCTGCCACATATTCGTTATGTGGCTTTGGCAGCTAAAATAAAGGATGAGGTAGCCAAGAAAAATATCCTTGCACCTTACGAAAGCAGCTTGGTGCCTTTGCCACATCAAATCTTAGTGTTAGAGAAAGTAATGCAAGCCGAACAAAATCGTTTCATGCTAGCAGACGAAGTGGGAATGGGAAAAACCATAGAAACGGGCTTAATCCTTAAGGAATTAAAACTAAGAGGCGAAATCAAACGGGTATTGGTTATCGTTCCCAAGTCGTCTATGCTGCAATGGCAAGCCGAGTTAAAAGAGCATTTTAACGAGGTATTCCATATCTACGATTCAGAAATGATTACTTCTTTAGCACGTACTTTTTCAAACATCAACGCCGATGAAGAATTTAACTTTTGGCGTCAACACCATCAAGTCATTGTTTCTACCGATGCGTTAAAACCATTAGACCGTAGACAAGGCTGGACACAAGAACGCATAGACGAATACAACCGTTACCGTATGGATGCGGTTCTGAATGCCGATTTCGATTTGGTGATTATAGATGAAGCGCACAAAATGGGTGGAGCCAATGCCTTAGTTTCAAGGTATGTATTGGCGCAAGAATTATGCAACGCTGTACCAAATGTTTTGTTATTAACGGCAACCCCACATAGAGGGAAAGCAGATCATTTCAGACGTATTTTACAATTATTAGATCCGGATGCCTTTGCTGGTGATGGTTTACCTGAAATTTCAGAACTAGAACAATACGTGATTCGTACAGAAAAAAGAAATGCAGTCGATTACGAAGGGAACAAATTGTTCAACGAACGATTTACCTACAAATTGGATGTGTTGCTGGATATAAACAAACATGCCAAACAAATGGCATTGTACGAAGCCGTTACCCAATATGTCATCAAAGGATTCAATACCGCTAAACGTTCTAAGAATAAGGCGACGGGCTTGATTATGATTCTGTTCCAACGTTTAGTAAGCAGTTCTACTTTAGCCATTCTATCAGCAATGGAAAAGAGATTATACCGTTTGCAAAATAATTTGTTAGAGGCAGATAACGATTGGTCTGATGATTATGAAACGGCTACTGAAGAAGAATTAATCGACTTAGATTTTGAAGGAATCTATTTTAATGCTTCAGAAGGTTTAGAAGATGAAGAAGCGATTTTAGTTCAATTAATCACTCAAGCAAAAGAATGTTTAGCAACAGAAATTGATGCCAAAGCAGAAGCGCTATTAAAGAAATTTGAAGCCTTACAACAGGAAAAAAACGACACTAATCTTAAGATTTTGGTGTTTACAGAATTTAGAACGACACAAAAAATGTTAGTGGATATTTTTTCTAAAAAAGGATATCAAGTGGCATTTATAAACGGAGGTCAAGATTTAGATGATCGTAAACGGGCGCTGGTTTCTTTTAAAGCAGATAAACAAATTCTTATAGCAACAGATGCTGCGGGGGAATCGTTGAACATGCAATTTTGCCACGTGATTTTCAATTACGATTTACCTTGGAATCCCATGATGATCGAACAACGTATTGGTCGTGTAGACCGTATCGGACAAAAACATCCTGTACAAGCTTTCAATTTACTAACCAACAACAGTGTAGACCAAAGAGTTTATGAGGTAATTGAAGAGAAGCTTACCAATATTTTAGAACAATTTGGGATTGATAAATCATCGGATGTATTGGATTCAGCAATTGATATGAAAAAGGTCAATCAATTGTATTTACAAAGTTTATTAAACCCAGAACGATTTGATTTTGCAAGTGATAAATGGATGCTTGAAATTAAAAGTAAATTAAAAGAGTTTAAATCTACAGAAGGCATTTTACCTTTAGTTCAAGAAGAAGAAATTGAGTATAAAAAAGCAGCGGATGTAAAACACAGTCCATTGCCTATTTGGTTAGAAAATTTATATACCACTTATGCGCAAATTAAAGGAACTTCTTATACCACAACGACTTTAGGCTATGCTATTTTAGGTGAAAATGGGCAAAAGAAGAAAATTACTTTTGATCCAGAAGTAGCTTTAAATAATCCAGATGTAGAGCATATTACCTTACAGCATGACACTGTAAGAAGTTTATTAAATCAACTTTTGGAATTTTCTATCGAGAAAGGAATTCCTGTTGTAAAATCGAAAGAATCAGATGAAACTTCTGGGTATTGGAGTTTGTGGCAAGTAAGTGCTAAAAATCAGTTAGATCAAAAGTTAGATTACATCAGTTGTTTTGTGGCAGATAATGGCAAACAATATACGGCTTATGCCAACGATATTTGGTCAAGATTAATGGGCTTAAACGATAATTTTTCGTTTCAATCTACTTTACACCCTGAGAATTGGCAAGATATCCAAAATAAAGTGAATGAGGTATTATACGAAACATTCAAAAAATTAGAAGCGGAATTGATTGAAAATTTGGATAAAAAATTAAAAAATAAAGAAAACGCTTACAACGTACAAAAAAGAAGAATTGAGAAAATAGGAATTGAAAACATTAGAGAATCTAAACTAAAACGTTTAGACCAAGAACACAACAACTGGTTATCAAAAATGAAAGAATATCGTAATGTTATTCCTGGTTCTAAATTATTGATGACAATACGCATAGATGGAGAATAATTTCATATACCAAATCGCAAAGGATTTAAAATCTTATCATTCAAAAGTTCTTCGTGTCGAAAATTCTGATGGATTTTTAAAACGTAAAGATATCATTGCTGCTTTAAAGAATTTTGGTATTGAAGTAGTATGTGGAACCAATTTAGAGTTACGCATCCAATATGAATTGAGAAATGAGGAAGAATATTGTGTTTTGATCAGTGAAGATAATAATGGTTTTTTACCAGATATTACAGCAAATTCTTCTGCATTAATATGGTCTTTAGAGCATTATTTCAATTTTTTACATGTACCATCTATAAAGGATTTAGATATAAAATTATTGAATAAAATTTTCAAACAAGAGGTTTTTATTCCATTAAATAAAGCAGATACTGTAAAATTAATTGAAAAATTACGTTCAGAAAGCCTCATAGAAAACGAGGACGAACAAGAAAATCAATTAGTTGAAATTATTAAAGAAACACTAGCAGATACACCCATTAATTGGAATACCATTGCACGTGATATAGCTGAGTTAATCAAAAGAACTATCAAAAAGGGAACTTTAAATAAGTATGCCGAACTAATTACAGAAGTAAATGAATCTTTCCAAGTAGAATTGGAAGTGAATTATAAGCACATTAAAAATTCGAGTGCTGTAAAGAAACCTAAAATAGTATCTAAAGTTTTAGATCATTTAGCTTTTAATTATATAAAGGACAAAATAGCATTAATTGTAGTCGATGGATTAGCCTATTGGCAATATGTATTGCTGAAAGAAAAGTTAGATGTTGAAGCTACTGAGCAAACCATTTATTCGTGGATTCCTTCTATTACACAACTTTCAAGACAAGCAATTTTCAGAGGATCTAATCCTTTAGTGGAATATAAACAGGCTCCTGCAAATGAAAGAAAAATGTGGGAGAACTATTGGATATCAAAGGGAATTCCTAAGCATCAAATCACCTATTTTCATAGTGAAAGCTTAGAAGAAAATAACCTAAACTATTCTAAAATTGCGGTTGTATATAAAGAGTTAGACGATAAAATGCACAGTTCCGATGATTATAAGGATTTATATGATTTGACAATGAATTGGATAGAGAAAACATCACTATTTAATGACATAGAGCTATTAATAAAAAACAATTTTAAAGTATTTTTGACAACCGATCACGGCAATATAGAAGCTAAATCTTGGAGATCATTAGTGGGGAAGGAAAAATTAGGTACCAATAAATCAGGTAGTCGAAGCGAAAGACATATTGAATATACAGATACCTGGTTAAAAGATGAACTATTCAATAATAACCCAGAACTTATAAATTTTGTAGTATCTGAAGAGAATGCACTCTATTTTAAAAATAACCTAAGCTTCTCTAACAAAGAAACTTTAGTAACGCATGGAGGAGCACATGTTTTAGAAGTGCTTATTCCATTTATAGAAATTAAAAATAATGAAGAGTAAATCAATAGATATCAATCAGCGTATACCTTTAGATGCTTTACATGTTGCATTACAGAGCTATCTTGGTGGGGAGTATGATGAGCAATATATCTTAGAACAATTACACCTTGATTTTACAGGAGAGAATAGAATTAAAAAGTCATTACGAATCATCAATAAAATAATTTTAAAAAATCCCTTAGTACCTTATGTAGATCAACATAAAGAAGAGATTTTGAATGTTTTGAAAAGAAAAGATGACCGAAACTTAATATTAATTGCTTTATTAAATGCATCGTTCCCATTTTCATTTGACGTATTACGTACTTTCGGTAAATATTTAGCGGTACAAGACTTAGTCAATACAGAAACGATTTCTAAAAGCATTTCCAATGTATATGGTGGAAATAGAGCCACTGAAATTGGATTATATAGCGTTATACCAATGTTTATTGAAGCTAATATACTCAATAGACCCAAGCAAGGTTTATACGAATTAAATAAGCAATTTCATTGTACATCTTCCCTAAGCATAGATTTATACAAAGAATCATTAAAATTCAACGCAGAATTAAATTCATTTATCTGGGATGAGTATTCGGAACCGTATTTGATTTTTAGTAAAAATTATTAGTATAAATATTTCTAAAAGGAGCAAAAATTTGCTCCTTTTTTATTTCCCTAAAATATTGTAAGTTAGTTGTATACATTCAGTACCGATAACTCTAATTAATTACGATGAAATATGCAGCAACTAACGATAAACCTAATACCATTAGAAATCAATAACGCTACTTTACAATGTAGCTTTTATACAGAGAAGTTCGAAGGTTCATATCCATTACACAGAAGCGAATTACCTTGCGAAATTTGGGACAATCACAAAGAGGAGATAACAAGTCAATACTACTATACTTCCTTTGAAATTGGGCAAGATGCTGCATTCACTACAACCATAGATTTATCCAAATCAACCAAATTTGCCAAACACTTTTATACGCAACAGCTTTTGCGTTATATTTCACCAATGGTAGATGCGGTAAAACTAAACTTTGTAAAAGACATCGAAGTTTGGATTAAAAACACCTCACTATCTAAAACAGGGTACACCACTTACGATAAATACACGTTAAAAATAGAATATTCATACCTCATCAATAGCCTAGCTTTATTAATAGCGTATGATGGCGTATCTAAAGTGGCGACACAATCCATCAACACATTTAATATTCCAACCCATCATTTCAAAAAAGTAATATTCAGAAACGAGATTTTAAGTTTTGATAAGCTACATAACGAAGCTAAATTACATTTGGAAGAAGTATATCCAGTGCTAAACATCGGACTAAAAAACATTTTAGGAATAGAACATACGATTGATAAATCAACCAACAGATACAAAACCTATTATCAGTTAATCAATGATTTTAAGAAGAAATATGTAAACAGCAGTACATTAAGTTTTATAAATCCATCAGATAACTTTTACCCAATACCAGCCGAAAAGGTATATGCTACGCATTACCATTCCAATAATTTAAGGTTTGGCACAAATAGCGAAATAGATCCAAAAATTGGCATCAAAAAGTTTGGTCCTTATCAACCAAGCCTACATCAACACGTGAAGTTCTTTTTTATATATCATCAGCCTGATAGACAAGAATATGTAATTCCATTATACGACTATTTTACAAAAGGATATAAAACCTTTTTTCCTCCATTGGCTAAACATATTTGTCAACCATTCCATATGGATAAAGACACCAGCTTAGCGTATAAGGATATTAAAACAGCTTTAGTAGAATTAAAGCAACATCTCATACATTTCAAAAAAGAACCCGATACACGATATGTAGCCATTTATATAAGTCCTGTACACAAAGAATCAAATCAAGATGTAAAACTTTACTATCAAATTAAAGAAGAATTATTAAAACAAGATATTTCCTCACAAGTGATTTATAAAGAAAGCATCAAAAACAATTATTTCGGAGCATTCTTAGAGAACATTACACCCGCTTTATTAGCCAAAATAGACGGTATTCCTTGGCGTTTGGATAGAGAGCTAAAGCAGGAGTTAATCATTGGTGTAGGAGCTTTCAAATCGGCTCAATTCAACACACGTTATGTGGGCAGTGCATTCTGTTTTAATAACAAAGGAGAATTCAAAGGATTTGATTGTTTCAGAAACAACGAAATAGATTTAATAGCAGGTGCAATAGGAAAGCAGGTGCTAAAATTTGTTATAGATAATAATAACCAAGCCGAACGATTAATCATTCATTATTACAAACCAATAGGAAAGGATGAAATAGACCCTATACAGCAAACATTAAAACGATTAAACCTAGATATTCCAATCATTATTATTTCTATCAACAAAACAGAATCATCAGATTATGTAGCATTTGATACCAATTCACCAGAATTAATGCCAATAAGTGGTACGATATTGCAAATAAGCAAACTCAAATACCTTTTGTATAACAACACAAGATATTCAGTAGAAGGCAAACCAATAGCATATCCATTTCCAGTAAAACTAGCATTATACTGTACAGACAAAGACTATTTAGAGAACGTCAACAACGTAAAAGAATTAATAGACCAAGTCTATCAATTCAGCAGAATGTATTGGAAATCAGTAAAGCAACAAAACTTACCTGTAACCATCAAATACCCAGAAATGGTAGCACAAATATTCCCACACTTCGAAGGCGACAAATTACCCGACTTCGGAAAAAACAACCTGTGGTTTTTGTAATTCAAAACAAACAATTAAAAAATCAATAAAGTGTTAAAATCATTACTTATGTTTTAATACATTTATGAAAATTACATTTATTAAAAAATGAGTAGCATATCTATCAAGCCAATTAATGAATTTCTCCAATATAATTTCTTTATTCCATCATACCAAAGAGGTTATAGATGGACAGAAAAACAAGTCACAGATTTATTAAATGATATTTGGGATTTCATAGAATCCGATCCAACTAAAGAAGAATGGTATTGTTTACAACCAATTGTAATTAAACAACAGGATGAAAGAAAAGATGTTATTGATGGTCAACAACGTTTGACAACTATTTTTCTTATTTTGAAATATCTAGAAAAATTTATTGAAAGTGACGTAAAAACTTTTCAACTAGAGTATGAAACAAGAAATACGACTAAATCTAATAGTAAAGATTTTTTAAATAAAGTAGAGCAAAAAACTGAAAACGAGGCTTTAGACAATATTGATTATTACCATATATACAAGGCATTTGAAGCAATAAAAAAATGGTTCAAGAATAAAGCAAGCATTTATAGTTCTGTAAGTTCAGAATTTATTACTCCATTTTTGAGAAAAACAAAAGTAATCTGGTATGACTCTAATGAAGAGGATGCTGTGGAAATTTTCACTCGTATAAACAGTGGGAAAATTCCGTTGACGAATGCCGAATTAATCAAAGCATTATTTCTAAATAGTTCAAACTTTAAAAACAAAGATGGTAAAAATGAAGAAGAACAAAATGCAATTGCTGACAAAATCCGTTTAAAACAACTAGAAATTTCGAACGAGTGGGATTTTATTGAAACTACACTACATAATGAAGAGTTCTGGTGGTTTATCAATAAAGACGATAATGAAAAAGATACTCGGATTGAATTTATTTTTGAATTGATAGTAGGATTACCAAAGGTTAAAAACAAAAAAAATAAAGACTTTAAGGATTTTGAGGAATACTATAAGGAAACAGATGATACATATTACACTTTCCGAAAATATGCTGAAAAATTCAAAGTCAAATCTGAAAATGAAATTAATAACAATTGGAAAGATGTAAAACGCTGTTTTCAAACTTTACAAGATTGGTTCAATAATAGAGAATTGTATCATAAAATAGGGTTTCTCATTACCATTGGTCATGATATTAAACAACTAATTAAAAAATCACAATTACAAAGTAAAACTGAATTTATAGCATTTATTGAAGAAGAAATAAGTAATAAGTTTTCTAATATACAGCTTGAAAATATTCAATATGGTAATAAACAAGTTAGACCGCTTTTGTTACTACACAACATTCAAACAATGTTGAACAATACTAAAGAAAACTCACGTTTTCCATTTAATCGATACAAGAACGAAAAATGGGATATTGAACATATCCATGCGAAGGCATCAGATGCTAAAGTAAAAGATGACATAGAAGAGCAAAGAAATTGGTTATCCGAAAACTTTGAAAAAGATGTAATTGTGCATAACAACGAAGATTTAAATAATAGAATCACTAGTTTGATTAATAGGCAATCAATTAAAAAAGATGATAATTTCCAAGAATTGATTGAATATGTATTAGGTGAAGAAGATGATTCTTTACGTAATTTATGTCTATTGGATAGAGGCACAAATCGTTCGTATAAAAATGATTCATTTAAAAAGAAAAGGAAGAAAATTATTGAACAAGAGAAAAAAGGCACTTTCATTCCTATATGTTCAAGAAATGTTTTCATGAAGTATTATTCTGATGAATTAAAACAATTAGGTCAATGGTCAGAAATAGATAGAAATGCTTATTACACGAATATTAGTCAAATATTAAAGGACTATTTACCAACGCAAAACGATTAAAATGATGAATGAATATACATTTGAAAAACTAAGCTTTTGGCAGTTATTAGATAGTCGTAAAGTTGAAATACCTATTATACAAAGAGATTATGCTCAAGGTAGAGTTAAGAAAGAAAAGATAAGAAACAATTTTTTAGAGGCAATAAAAAGAGCTTTACTTTATACACCAATTGAATTAGACTTCGTATATGGTAGCGAGATAAAAAAAGTATTGCAACCGTTAGATGGTCAGCAAAGATTAACAACTCTATTTCTTTTGCATTGGTTTATAGCAACAAAAGAAGGTGTATTAGATGAAGCTAAGGAACGACTATTGAAGTTCACTTATGAAACACGTACAAGCTCTCACGAATTTTGTATAGAATTAATTAATAAAAGTATTGATTATAATAACTTACTTCCTATAAATGAAAAATTAGGTGTTACTAAAGAAAATCAGTTATCAGCAACAATAAAAAACGCCGCTTGGTTTGTTATTTCGTGGGAAAATGATCCTACGATTTCTTCTATGTTGATAATGATTGATGCTATTCATGCTAAATTTCAAAATAGTTCTGATTTTTGGACAAAATTAACGAATGAGGTAACTCGACCAATTACTTTTCTTTATATCAAATTAGAAAATTTTGGTCTTTCTGACGATTTGTATATAAAAATGAATGCTCGTGGTAAAGCATTAACCCCATTTGAAAATTTTAAATCTCGTCTTGAAAAACATATTAAAGATAACGCTTGGGAAAAAGATAGTATCAATCCCCAAGAAATGTTTGCTCATAAAATAGATACGACTTGGACTGATTTATTTTGGAAATACAGAAAAGAAATTAAGCGTATTTCTGACACTGGGGAGGAAACTATTGAATATAAAATAGATGATAGTTTAACTAATTTTATCACAGGAATAGCAATATGTTTTTATGCACAAAATTTAGAAATAATTGCGGATAAAGACAAAGAGGAAAAGGTTAGAAATGAACTTTCAGAAAAAAGTAAGTCCAAAAATATTTCAGAAAATGTAATAAAAAGAGAGAGAATAGAACGAAGAATTACTACTTTGTTTAATAATGCTAATGAAATTAATGCAACAGATTTTCCAAATAAAGAATCTTTTGATTATCTCGTAGATTGTTTAAATCTATATACACAAAAGAATTTTTCAGATCTAAAAGCAAATATTGATTTATGGAAATATTGCGAAAATACATTATTCCAAGACTTAATTAATAATGATAAATCAGAATGGCAAAATAGGGTTGTATTTTACGCTCAAACCGCATATTTATTAAATGGAGAATTTAATGAAAATACCTATAACGATTGGATGCGTGTTGTTAGAAATATAGTAGAGAACTCAACGATAGATAGCGCTGCAACGTTTATTTCAGCTATAAATTTAGTACACGAAATTTCTATTGGATCTTCCAATATATACAAATACCTATCTGAAAATGGTGTTAATGCAGGTCATGCTCAAAAACAAGTCAAAGAAGAAATTCAAAAAGCTAAAATAATAGTTTCATATCCCGACGCAAAACAAATTATTCAGGATACTGAGGATACTAATTTTTGCAAAGGTCAAATTGATTTTGCTTTGTATTGTATAGATTATGATATTGATAATGAACCTCTAGTTTCAACATTTGATAATAATAAATTTCATGATGTCTTTAATACTATTATTAGTCATTTCAACAATTTAGAAACCGTACTTCCAGATGATTTTAAAAGAGCCTTTCTAACTATTGGTAATAATGATTATTACGAAGTTTGGGGTAGTTGGTCACACAGTTTTGATAGTCATAAAAGATGGTTATTAGGGAAGTATAATGATCTAAAAGGATTTTCGTTAGATAAAAATTGGAAGAGAGACTATTTAAAGGAATTATTAATACAATTAGTTCAAAAAGGAAGTCTAAAGAACATTATTAATGACTATAATTTTCCATCTAACATTCCAAATTGGAAAATAAGATTAATTAAAGAGGAAAAACTTCTTAAAGGAGCAACATTTATTCTAATTCCTAATAATAATTCCTATTGCAAATTAGCCTGGCAACAAAGACCAAGTAAAGAAGATCAAGTAAAAAAAGTTAAGTAAATTTGGAAATAAACTTAAATTCCGATATAATTCGGGATTTTTTTTTAACTAGAATATTAGAAATAATTATGAAATAAAACGGCTTTTAATTTCGGTTAAATTGAAGGTTTGTCCATTCTAATCTATGGTACTGCCGCCATTTTATACTGTCATATTTTTTGCAATGTTCATTCGTCGGCTTTATTGCACATTGCTTAGTTTCGTACCTTACTAAGCAAAGAGCAAGCCTCCTCATTTCACAAGCAAAAAAACGCTACACTCCAACCACCACCACCGTTTCGCTTATGCCAGTACTAAAATTGGCGTAAGCTAAGTTACATAACGTGGCATTATAGTCCCTATTGGGCTAACGGGGTCAAGCCCCCTATAATAACGTTATGTAAAATAGCCAGTACCAAAGGTGTTCGTGCTAATTTGAACGTTTCTGCATTTAAGAAAAGCCGTTTTATTTCCACAACTCCCCGCCACCCTTATCAATGGTCAGAAAAAAATTAAACTATGATTTTTTAGTGGTGTCGGCTTTTGTAGGATGCTATTCCATTTCATTACATAGCACCCACATCGCCTAAATGGTGCTGCAAGAGTAGTTCAGCCTTTCCATTCATATTGCTTTGTTTATAGTGGTCGCAGGCAGATGCTCACACACAGTCTACAAATTACTATTGCTTGCTTTGCAAACTTCGCAATCTTTGTAAACTTGCAGTTCGCATTTTGCCTGCTCCTTTTTGAAAGAGGTAAGCAATAATTCATTCTCAGGCATTCACTACACTTGCCACAGCACCATTTCCACATTTGATTTTGGTATAGTTTATTTTTTTCTGGAGTTAATTGCCCCAAGAGTTGTGAGAGGTAGTACCAAGAACTCAAAGTTTACCACAAGACGAAATGTTAGGAAATATCTTAATCAAATACTACCCAGTATTTCCAACTCATTCGAATTAACAAGACGATATGTTAGAGAATAAGTGCTGAAAATATTATCCAATAAATCAACTTTTAAGTTGGAAAAGGAAAACAGCTTCTGCACATTTTTTCATCAGTCATCCTTTAGAAGATGAGGCAATCACATCATATTTCAAAAAATAAAAAGGAAAGCAAGTTAGGCTGTTTCGGTACTGCTAACGCACAAAGCCGTAAAGGTCAAGCCCTACGGGTTTTGGATAAAAAATCTCCACCTATACAGGTTGTATTTTTTATCCAAAAACCTTGACTGCTTTGCCTCACCAGCCTTTTAATCGGCTTTCTTTTTCTTTTTTTTCCGTTTTTTTTTCTGTTTTCTTTTGAAAAAATGATGCGAAGCGTGAGCGAGCAATAAATTTTAAAGCTCGTATTATGCAAAAATTTGAATTAAAAACTTTCAGCCCAAAGAATCAAAAATCACAATTTGAATTTTACATTCTGAACAAAGGTAAAAACAGTGGCAAACCATTAGATGAACCTTGTGCAAATTGCTTTGTATTAAGTACAAATTCCGAAGAAGAAAAGCAATTTTTCAAAACCCTGTGCGATGGATTATTCAAATCTAAATCCTACTACAATTATTTGAAAGGATCAGTGATTTTATTTGTAACTATTAACGATTGTAAATCCATCATCAAAAACGGATTAATACAAGCAAATGCCAATTTACCCCAGTTTAAAAAATCTGTAAAAGCCATTAAAGAATTAGAGCAAAAAGAAAGACAATATTTAGAAACATTACAGCTCATTTCCGAAGCTAAAAGAATAATTCTATACCGATACATTAAAAGGCGTTAAAAAGCCTTTATTTCGTGTTTAAATAACAGATAATCAATACATATTCAATATATGATTAATCATTATAGGAAAATTAATGCAAAAAGTAAAAGCCTACTCAAACGAGCAGGCTTTCCAATTTTCCGAAACCTCTAATCTCTAATGATGAATTAGAATATCTTTACAACCTTCATTGCATTACCTTGAGCAAATAAATAATAATTTCCATTTACTTCTTGGTAAAACTCAACCGCTAAAATATTAACTACCGAAACATCCGCAGAAAGGGTTGGAGAACCTGGTAATGTCGTAGCAACAGAAATTGCAGAAGTCATTGCATTTACAGATAAATAACCCGAATCAGCTGTAGCAGTCAATCCATTATTTACGTTATCTTTTGGTTCGTAAGTTTTAGTAATTGGATTATATGCAAAGTCAGATAAAACCGTAATGGCATTGATAATTCTAAAATGCGTAGCACCAGCAGGAATAAACATATTATCCAATGGATTAAATGGTGCAATTGCTAATGTTGACTCATCACGATCTACATTTGAAGTAATTGTGTAAGGAGCATTAAAAACACCATTTAAAGAAGAAAACTTATTGAATTCAAAACCTTCTAAATATTGAGGAGCAGCAGTAATTAAAATTGCTCTTTGACCTCTGGCTTCTGAACCATCTTCTAAATTAATTTTCTTCATTACCGCAGTAATACGACCTGTCACTTGACTATCAGCATTATTACGAATTAGATTTGCAATACTTGTTCTAAATGAACGACCAGTAGTAGCACTACCACCAAATTCATTCATATTTTCACGAGTACGAACGAAAGCAGGATCGCTTGCAATTTGTTGTGCAGTTGGTCCGCCTTTTAACCCTGCATAGAAACCTTTGTTTCCTTTAATCTTGAAATGTCTAACGTCTCCTAACGTTCCAACATACTTAATGTGTCCACTCTGTCTAGCCATAATATTAAATATTAATTAGTTACAAATTATTATCGTAAATTTACATATAAAATATTGATAATCAGAATGTTAAATAGTGCAATATGAAGCAATTAAATGTAATCGGTCAGACAATTTCAAAAACGCATCTTAAAATTGAAAAATACAATGATGGAGATGGTATTTTTGTAAAAGATTTAATTACGAACGAAGTAATTGAAATTAGATTTTATGGTATTGATGCTCCAGAATTAACACTTTGTAAAAAACTAAAACAAGACGAATTGGAAACATCTGTATCAGGAAGATTATTAATTGAATTAGGTTATAAATCATTAGAATTTTTAAAAACATTAGTTCAAATAAATGATCCAGTAACCTTAATTCAAGAACGTGATAATACGAAAGATAAATACGGAAGAACTTTAGGATATTTAATTTTAAAAGATGGAAGGATTATAAACGAAGAAATGATTAAATTTGGATTTGCAAAAGCCTATAATAAAATACATTGTAATCAGTTACCATTGTATCAAGAATTGAATCTGAAAGCAAAATCAGAAGGGTTAGGGCTATATTCTTATGTTAAAAATTTCTAACTGAAAATCAGTTATTTTCCTTTGTTTTCTGTACAATTTCTATAGATTTGTTGCCCATTTGTTACCTAAATCACTTAACTACCTGAATATCAATATTAATTACTTTTTGCATCGGGAAATAATACTTATTAAAAATTATGTTATATAGAAAAAGGTTTTCAATTAAAAAATTGAGAACCTTTTTCATTTTTGGTTTTACGATTTCATCTTAAAAGCAATCAAAAATTCGTCAAAAGTTAGGAAGTCATTTTTATCTTTTCCGATTAATTGCTTGGCTCTATTGAGTAATCGAAGACTTTGCCTATATCCTTTCCCCGTAATAATTGATACATCTTTCGGATAAATCACCATTCTTTGTAATTCGTTATTTTTCATTTCTGTAATAATTAGCATTACCTCAATGAAACTTAAATGAATGTTGTTAAAATTTACATCAATAAAATAAGATTTCCAAATCTTACTTGTAATCAAACACTTAGTCTTCGTCGTAAGGGTTGTTTTTCTTATGCAGTAAGTATGATGTTCCATAACTGCATATTGCTCCTACTATTCCCATACAAATCGTATAAACAAGTTGTTCCCATTGAATGGTCGCTACCAAACTTGTCATTGTTCCTCCTATTGTTCCAACAATTAACGATGTATTACTATTATTCATCATCATTACTTTGGTTCTTGTCATTTACAGTCAATTGACTGACAGCTGATATTACTCCTCCTGCTACGGTCAAATAACCTCCTATCGTCACTAATGTTGCTGGTAATGCTATAGGAGCAGCAATTAATACACCTCCAATTGCAGCTAAGGTTAATCCTATATTTCGTAGTTGTTGGAATAATTTAGGTGTAGGTGCTGTAAAGCGATTAATAATTGTCATGTTGTTTACTTTTAATCCTTAAACTTACTTTTTGATCACGATCAAGTTTATCATTTACTAGAGTTTTAAGTTTTGTAAATGCTTTTCTTGATAACTCTCCTCTCCCTTCACCTGTTAATATGGTTACTGGAGCTATACATCCTTGTAATTCAGTTTTTGCATGATTGGCAGGATGAATCAAAATCAATGAACGATTGGGTACATTTGTAATCAGAAAATGTTGACCAAATTTTGGTGAGCTTCTCTTTTGGATTGCATAACATCCTTCTGGTATACATGAATTGCGGGGTTCGTTCTCCTTCCATGGTAACTCGATCGTATAACAAATAAACTTATCGTTGATGAATAAGCTACCATTTGTACCATTCGGATAATACATTCGTTCTACTACAATTGTCATCATGGTAAATTGATTTCGATTAAATGTGCTGCATTAAAACTTCCATTTTTTAATGGATACAAAACGGTATTCACCTCTTGGTAGAATTCGATTCCAATTGCTAAAGCGATTGTATGTTCTGAATTTGGAGGAAGATTGTTCAATAATTCTACATCATTCACTTCTACCTCATCGTATGGATAATAATCGGTATACGATGTTTTGGTAATGAATTCGTTCTTCTCAAAATCAATTTCTGTAGAAGCTGCTACAAATCGGTAATTGGTAGCTCCTTGTGGTGCTATTATCACATCTAAGGGTTTGTATGCTTCTAATGTAAATTTTGTTTCACCAGAAGTACGTTCTATATCTACTTGTACAGGAATTAATACCGTTTTCAACCACGCTGCACCTGCATTAAAATCAAAGCCTTTCATCAGTAATTGATTTCCTTTGTGTACATTTCTTTGCCCACGAGCATTTGTAGTATCTTCTTTTAGGATACCATGCATTACTTTTGTGAGACGACTTGATAATTTGCTGTCTTTTGCATTTTTTATGATCGCATTGAATGCGTTTCGTAGTGTTTTTCCAGCAGTACCTGCATTCTTAAATTCTTGCATATTTTCTCTGGTACGCTGAAATCGCGGATCACTCATTATGGTATTACGGTCTATAGAACTTTTTTCTCTTACCATATAACCATCTTTTGATTTGTAGAAGTTTAAATCTCCGATTGAACCTCTAAGTTTTAAAAAGCCTTTTTGCTTCGCCATTTTTTTATAATTTTAAATTAAACATTGATCTCCATTGCGCAATGGTTTTGTAAAGTTGCAATAGCGATCTGTTTAAAGCAATAGCTAAGTCTTTTTTAGCCCTTGTATGTCAATAAATTACACTAATAAACCATTATATACTTTCTTTATTTTTTTGTTTTTGAATTTTTATAAAATCTAAGGGACGCAAGCCCGTTTCACTGTAAAAAACATTTGAAAATTGTCTTGGATTCATATAACCTGCTATTTCTCCTAATGCCCCTACACTATAATTAAGGTATTGTGGTTGTTCTTGTAATAAATCAGTAATAAATTTTATTCTCAACCGATTGATGTAAGAAGGAAAATTAATTCCTTTGTACTGATTGACACATTTTGATAAATAAGTGGTGTTTGTTGAAAATGATTTTGCCAAACTTACTACTGTTATATTAGGGTTTAAAAATTCTCTGTCCCGCTCAAATTCTTCAAATTTTAATAGTAAACTTTCAAATGCTTCTTTATTCAAATCCTCTTCATCTTTAATCGATATTCTCCGTTCTGTGTAACTTGATTGAGCAGATTCTTCAATAAACAGATTGTACTTTTCGATTAAATGTTTATTTTTATTTCTAGTTTTTACAATTCCTACGATCAATACTATTATTCCAGTAAAACACGCTGCCAATACGTAATATAATTTTTGAGACTTATTCAATATTTTTTCCTTTAATTTGAGCAATTGCACTGTGTCATATTCTTTGTATACAACTTGACTCATTTCTGCATCTAGCTTATAATTTAACTCATCCATTTTTAATAATTGATTGATTACATATAGTTGTCTGTTCGTATCAGAAGCTACCAATGTTTCCTCTAAAATGTTTTCGTATATCGGTCTATATTTAATTTCTAAGAAGTTGTATTCATTGAAAATACTATCTATTTTGTTAAAATATATTATTTTATGTTGTTGATTATTCAATTTATCAAATGCCTTTGCTTTGTAGTAATAAATTTTGGTTAGTGTATTAAAATCATTCGTTTTTATTAAAATATCTTCTTTAGTTGATAATAATTGAATAGACGTCACAAATTGATCATTTAAAAACTCATCAATTGCTTTATTTATCGTAAAGTATCTATGGAAAAATTCGTTATTTTCAAGTTTGCTTTTATTTAATCCTAATTGATTCAATTCTTTCGCTTTTGCTTTGTTACCAACTTCTTGATGGAGAGATGCTAATTGATATATTGTATTTAATAAATAGGCTTGGTAATCTTTGTTCTCTGGTTTTGATTGAAAAAAGTTTTTACATTTCAGCAACAATTCTTCTGCTTGGTTACATTGATTTAATTTGATTTTTATCATTGCCATATTAAATGTTACTTTATGTAATAAATATTGGTCTTTTGAATATTTTAACTCCTGATCTGCATATAAATAATTTTGTAACGCCTCTCTATAATCTTTTGCTTTGTAATAGGCTAGCCCTTTTGATAATAAAGCTGTTGCTATTAAATCTTTGTTTTTTAATTTCCGGGCAGTAATTATCGCACTATCTGCATATTCTATTTGAGTATTTAAATGACTTGAAAAAAAGATTCCTTCTTTATAAGCATAAAATAAATTTAGCTTATCCTTTTCTTTTTTAGCATTTCTTATATACGCTTGCACATAGATCATCGCATTTGGATGATGCTTTTCATGTACTAATTCATCCAATTTTTCTATTAGATAGGCATTATCTTTTGAGGCTAAGGAATCAACTTGATTAGCCATTGTTATAAGCGGAAGTAGAAAGAGTATGTATGTGTACACTACAACTCTTTTCATGGTATAGATTTATTGATTACTACTAAAATACTTTATTTTATATCGTAAATCGTTTATTAAGTACTTAATCGTTTAAAAGTGTATAATTTATAAATTATACATTCTTTTTATAAAATGTACTTGTTGTAATCTTTGTTGTTCTATAAATATCTCTAGTTTTGAATGTCTTTGAACAAATAAGTCTAATCGATTACTTCAAAGAAACTTAAATGATGAATAAAAAAGAGAAGTAAAACTTCTCTTTTTTATTACCTCAACTTTATTGCCACTCTACTGCCACTATGTTGCCTTCATCTTGCCTTCATCTTGCCTTGATGTTGGGAGTATGTGGTAATGTGGTAATGTGGTAATGTGGTAATGTGGTAATGTGGTAATGTGGTAATGTGGTAATGTGGTAATGTGGTAAGCAAAATTAAAATTTTGAAGTAAGGTTTGTTTGTTTTTTCTTATTAATTTCTTCGTTCTCTTTCGTGATGGATTTTGTCATTCTGAGCCTATCGAAGAATCTCTTTTTATCACTTTTTTATTCATAGCTTATCTATTTTAATTATCGGTATTCATATGCCCTACGGGGAAATGAGCAAAAAAGTAACCAAAAAGTCAAGGCTGTAAACCTCTCTACTAAAAATATTCTCATTCCACTAAAGATTTTAAAAACCCTACGGGCTAAAACCTTTTTAACGTTACATTCAAATATTTTCTTAACGTGAGAGTTTTAATGCCGGTTTCTCCATCCTTTTTCCAATACTCAAATCCACTTTTAACAACAGATTTTGTCATTCTGGACTTGTCGAAGAATCTTATTTTCATTTTTATTCATGTTTTTGTTAATTCTATTTTAAATGAATTCATGTACCCTTTGGGGAAGTCTTGACACAAAAACATTTGAAATTAAAAATTTGAGATTAAGAGGAGAAGCTCCAGTGGAGCTTAGGTAAAATTGTTACAAGTTGATTAATAATTATATGTTCATTTTTATTCATGAGTTATTATTGTTTTTAAATGAATTCAGCTTGACGATTTATTTAGATTCATTCTGGTCTTGTCGAAGAATCTTATTTTCATTTTTATTCATGTTTTTGTTAATTCTATTTTAAACGAATTCATGTACCCTTTGGGGAAGTCTTGACACAACAACATTTGAAATTAAAAATTTGAGATTAAGAGGAGAAGCTCCAGTGGAGCCTAGGTAAAATTGTTACAAGTTGA
>NZ_DICC01000008.1:0-47108 GCF_002415215.1 Empedobacter sp. UBA5036 | reverse complement strand
AGGATATGACGTACCCACATATAGAAATGGGTTGACAATGGATAGACGCTACCCTGGTACACATTTATCAGGAAGTAATCCATTATACACTATTCTTGCTACAGCAAATGAAGTAATTGAATATATTCCTGAACAACAAATTATTGTTTCTAAAGGAGTTTTAGTTCAAAATCCATAGGATTGAGAAACATTTGTAAAACTAAAATCCGTTCGACTATCGAACGGATTTTTTTATATTTTGATTACTAACTTTCTATTTTTATTGTTTTCAACAATTCTGGTAAAACGGTATTCGTAAATTCTTCTTGGGCTTCGATTAACAAAGGTTTATAATCGTGATAACGATTAGAAAAATGACCTAAAATTAATTTCTTTACATTGGCTTGTTTCGCAATCATTCCAGCTTCTTTTGCAGTTGTATGCCCTGTGTAAACCGCTAAATCTTTCAATTCGTGTAAAAATGTTGATTCGTGATATAACAAATCGACATCTTTTATAATTGGAACAATATCTGGTTTATATTTTGTGTCCGAACAAAACGCGTAACTCAAGGACTTTTGAGCATCAAATGTTAAATAATCATTCGGAATTATTTTTCCAGATTCTAACGTAAAATCTTTTCCATTTTTCAAATTTTGATAATCGCAGATTTCAATTTCAGGAAATTCTTCGATTGTATCCATATTCAATTTTCGAGGTTTTGGCTTTTCTCGAAAAAGATAACCATTGGTATACACTCGGTGATTTAGCGGAATAGAATAAACTTCAACTTTATCATCTTCAAAAACTAAAACAGATTCTTTTGTATGCAATTCATTGAAAATAATCTCGAATGAATTATTGGATTCTGTTAAGCGTAATTGTGTCGTAATAAATTCCTCAATTCCTTTCGGACCATGGATATGCAAAGGCATATCGCGACCAAGTAATTGAAGTGTGGAAATTAATCCAATCAATCCAAAAACATGATCGCCATGTAAATGCGATATAAAAATGTGGTTTATTCGGTTGAATTTTGCCTTTGCTTTTCGCAATTGTACTTGTGTTCCTTCTCCGCAATCAATCAAAAAATAGCGTTCTGCAATATTTAATAATTGTGCGGTTGGATGCGTAAAAGCCGTTGGTAATGCCGAATTAAATCCTAATATTGTTAGTTGTAAACTCAATTTACGTTTAGATTAATTAAAAAATCGTTTAATTTTTCGACAGCTTTTCCTCTATGACTAATGGCGTTTTTTTCTTCAGCAGTCATTTGAGCAAATGATTTTGAAAAACCATCAGGAATAAAAATAGGATCGTAACCAAAACCATTATCACCCATAATTTCGGTAGCAATTGTTCCATTTACGCGACCTTCGAAAAAATATTCTTTTCCATTCAAAATTAAACAGAAAATAGAAATAAAATAAGCTTTTCGATTCGTTTCTCCTTCCAATTCTTTCAACGCTTTTGCGATATTATCTTCGTCTTTTCCAGTACCTGCATATCGAGCAGAATATACACCAGGCGCACCATCTAACGCTTCTATCACTAATCCAGAATCATCTGCAAAGATATTTTTACCCGTTTTATCGAAAATAGTTTTCGCTTTTAATTGCGCATTTTCTTCGAAAGTTGTTCCAGTTTCTTCAATTTCATCAAAGAAATTAATATCAGTCAACGATTTCATCGATAGGTAAGAAGGTAACATTTTTGTAACTTCTTTTACTTTATTGTTGTTATGTGTGGCAAAAATTAATTCCATTTATATTGTTTTTGTTCTGTTTTTTTTGATTAATAAATAGACAGATAAAATTCCGATAAGTGTCATTCCTCCAATTAATAAATAATCTCTTTGCGCAAAAACTTCGCCTTCCATATCGCCTTGCATTAACATTAACGAGTAGGAAAGTGTATTGTTTAAGAAATGTAATAACATAGGCAAAAACAACGATTTTGTGCGGTAATAAACTATTCCAAAAATGATTCCTAAAAGTCCGGCGCCTATAAATTGCCAAGGATTCATGTGTGCGCATCCAAAAATAAAACCATTGATTAAGATTGCAGTGGTAGGATTTACATTGAAATTTAGCATTCCTTTCAAGATTATTCCTCTGAAAATAATTTCTTCGAAAATTGGAGCCAAAATACAAATCATAATAAATCCAGCGATTTTGTAATCTAACATCATTTCAAAAGAAGCTTGAAAGATTTTATAGATTTCTTCTAAAGGTCCAGTTGTTGGAATTAAACTTGTTGCAACCTCGGCTAAAGGCAAAAGAAATAACCAACAAGCTATTGATAATATGAGCTGAATTGGAGTAAAAGAATGTTTGATATCTTTTAAAATTGATGCAAATTTAGTTTGTGTCAACATCAATAAAATAACAATTGCGCAAACCGTTCCTGTTAAAAATCCTAACGGTAAAAGTAAGTGATTAAGCGGTTTGTAAAAAAGTGCTGGAACTGAAATAATTCCGCCAGCAAACTGCATTATAATCACTGCAATTGCGCTATACAAAAGAGCTTTTCCAATACCAAAACTTAGTTTATTTTCTTGCTTAGGAACAAATTCTTCAAATGGAGAGGTGTTATTCATGATGATAAGGTTTACCCTGCAATATACTAAATCCTCGGTAAATTTGCTCAGTCAAAAATAAACGAACCATTTGATGCGTAAATGTCATATTGGATAAAGACATTTTTTTATTTCCACGATTGTAAACAGATTCGTCAAAACCATAAGGACCACCAATCACAAAGACAAGATTTTTGACAGATTGATTCATGTAATTCTGAATATCATCTGCAAATTGCTTCGAAGTAGGCTGTTTTCCTTTTTCATCCAAAATAATAACAAAATCTGTATTGATGATTTTATTCAAAATTTGCTCAGCTTCTTTTTGTTTTTGTTGAATTTCGGACAAATTTTTACGATTTTTGATGTCAGGAATTTCAATTCTTTGATAATTAATGTGCGAAGGCAATCGATTTTCATACTTTTGTAATAGCATTTCGATGGCTTTTTCGTCTGTTTTACCGATACAAATGGTCGTAATATTCATTCAAAATTATTTATTGAGACAAAAATATGCGCATTCTACAAGATTTTAAAACATATACAGGAATAAATTATTTTCGAGCTTGGTCGAAAACAAAATTGATGAACAAAAATACAGGTATCACGGTATATGATTTCTTGAAAGTTTTTTGGATTCGCGTCATGAAAGGTAATTTTCCGTTGCGTTCGGCAGCAGTTTCATGGATTTTATTTTTTAGTATGTTTCCATTTTTGCTTTTTTTGTTTAGTATTTTACCGCATTTGGTTTATTACCAAGAGATAAAAAACTTGTTATTTACACAACTTCTTCCGCAACTTTTGCCTAAACATGTGAGCAATGAAGTGATTTCGTATATTGATAAAACGACGGCTGTACAAGGAAAACGTAAAGTGAATTATTTCTTGATTTTGATTACAATTTTTATGTCATCTAACGGAATACAAGGAATTATAAATGGGTTTAATGTTTCGTATCAAGATGTTTATGTAAAGCGAAAAAACTCAAAATCGAGAATGATTTCGATAATTTTAACCTTGTTTTTTACAGTTTTTATTGTGTTACAAGTGTTTTTATCTTATTCGACATCAATTATTTGGAAATACTTAACCAACGTTTCATTTTTAAGTAAACTTGGACAGTTTTCGTATCTAATCAACTATTTTTCGGTATTTCTTTTCTACTTTGTTTCGATGTGTATGTTGTATTATTTCGGACCAAATCACAAAAAATCGCGTAGCACAGTTTTACCTGGTGCTATTTTGACATCAGTTTTGTTCTTGTTAACTGTGATAGGTTTTAATTCGTATTTAAGTTATTTTACAAACATTGATTTGTTGTATGGATCGCTTGGATTAGTAATGATTATGATGATTTTTGTATACATCAATGTGATTTTGATGTTAGTTGGTTATGAATTGAATATGTCAATTAATTACACCAAAAATTACGAATACGTTAACCATATCGACAATAATCGATTTATTAATTTGGATAAATTTTAAGGCTCATTTAAAAGATGCCCGCAGGTTTTGCAATAAATAGCACCATCTAAATGATAATCATCACCACAATTGCGACATCTTTGTGTATTTGTAGGGATATCTTCATTATGTTTAGCTGCTTTATTCATTTCCATTGTTACAATACTTGTCGGAACAGCAATTACACCATAACCTATAATCATAACAACAGATGCTAAAAATTGTCCCAAACCAGTGACAGGAGAAATATCACCATAACCTACTGTTGTTAAAGTAACAATTGCCCAATAAATACTAATTGGAATACTTGTAAAACCAGATTCAGGATGATCGTGTTCAACCATATACATAATCGAGCCAATTACAACAACAATTAAGAGAACAAATGATAAAAAAACAATGATTTTATCTTTACTTTCTTTCAGTCCAAGTACCAACACATTTTTTCCACGTGTAAATCGAGTAAGGTTAAAAATTCTGAAAATACGTAGTAATCTTAAAATACGAATACTTGCTAGGTACTTACTTGTAGGTAAAACTAAACCAAGATAAAAAGGTAAAATAGACAATAAATCAATAACTCCATAAAAACTAAAAATATAGCGCCAACGATTTTTAACACAATAGATTCTTAATAAATATTCTATAGTAAACAAAAAGGTTAAAATCCATTCTAAAGATACTAAAACTGTATGGTGTCTTGCGTTAATTGCCGGAATAGACTCCAACATAACTAAGCCAACACTCAATAAAATTAAAAGTAATAAAGAGATGTCAAAAAATTTTCCATAAGGTGTATCAGCTTCAAAAACTATATCGAATATTTTTTGTTTTAGCTTCTTTTCTTCATCAGCTCCCATTCTTTTTAGATAAGGAAATCTACCTTTAAACATTAGTTTATATTTTTGGAATGAGCTAAATTAGGAAAAAATTTTAGTATGAATATTCTATTGACTGGTGGAAGTGGATTAATTGGTTCAGAATTAACAAAGATTTTAATTAAAAATGGACATCAAGTTCGTATTTTGACAAGAGAAAAAGAGATTGAACATCCTTTTTATCATTGGGAGAAAGATACAATTGATGAAAAAGTTTTTGAAAATTTGGATGGAATTATTCATTTGGCTGGAAGCTTAATTGCGAAAAGATGGACAAATTCTTACAAAAAAGAAATTTTTTCGAGTAGAGTTGATACAGCGAATTTACTTTTTGAGTATGTCAAAAAATTGAATATTGATTTGAAATTTTTTATCTCCGCGTCTGGAACTGCTTATTATGGACAAATTACTTCGAACAAAATTTTCAAAGAATCTGATGAACCGAATATTGATTTTTTAGGTAAAGTTTGTGTCGCATGGGAAAATGCTGCTTATCAGTTCGAAAAAATAGGTGCAAGAGTGGTTTGTCTTAGAACTTCTTTTGTTTTGTCTAAAAACGGCGAAGGTTTCAAATTATTAAAAAAACCTATTCAACTTGGTGTAGGAGCAAATCTAGGTAACGGAAAACAATGGATGCCTTGGATACATATTACAGATTTGATACAAATGTATGCGGAAGCTGTAGATAATGATAAAATAAAAGGAAGTTATAACGCATCTTCACCGCAATATATAAATCATTCGGAATTCAATCATACGCTAGCGAGAATAATGAATAAACCTTTTTTTATTCCTAATATTCCTGCTTTTGTTATGAAATTAGCATTAGGTGAGATGAGTAGTTTAGTCCTAAATGGATCTAGAATTGACGCAACTAAAATTCAAGAAATAGGTTTCAAATTTCAATATCCTACTTTAGAAAAAGCGTTAGAAGAATTGATAGAAAAGTAACGAAAATTTTATTTAGATTATTCTTTATGTATTATTGTGTATTGTACTTTTGCAGGAATTACAAATTGAAATGAAATTAAAAATTACTTTACTCTTTTTATTTATTGCATTATATACAAATGCGCAATCGAAAGATTTAAAATTCGGAAAAATTTCGGAGCAAGAAATTAACTTAACTCAAGTTCCTTTTGAGAAAAATGTAGATGCTGTTATTCTTTCGGAAGAAGGAAAAATGGATTTAACTTCGTCTAATTATTATTTGACTGTAAAACGAAGAATCAAAATACTGACTGATAAAGGACTTGATGAAGCAAATATACAACTGAATTATTACAGCAAGAATAGAAATGAATCTATAAGCGGAATCAAGGGAAGTACGATAAATATTGTAAATGGAGTAGAGCAAATGACTCCGATTGATGAGAAAGAAATTTTTGATGTTTCTTTAAATGAATTGTATGCTGTAAAACGTTTTACTTTTCCAAATGTAAAAGTTGGTTCTATTATCGAATATACTTATATCAAAAGTAGCGAACACAATTTTTCTATTGATGCGTGGAATTTCCAACATGATATACCAACGCTTTCGAGCAAGTTTCGATTAAATAATCAGGCTTATGGTACATATTCGATTATTACAATTGGTGATGGTTTGAATACAAAGTATAAAGGCAAATCAAGTTCAACGGAGTGGTTATTACATAATATCCAAAGTTATAATCAATTAAAATACGTTTATAATCCTGAAGATCAAAGTGAACGTATCAAAATACAGGCTGCTACTTATCATACAGATGGTGCAAAGAAAACTACGATGAGCGCGTGGAGAGATTTGATTCAAGATATAAATGCACAATATGATTTGTATCGAAATCCTTCTGCAATCAGAGATTTAGCGCAAAATATTCCGAATGGAAAAGATGAGATAGAAACTTTGAAAAATGTGATTGAATATATTGATTCAAATGTAAAATGGAACAGATTTTATGGAATTATTCCAACGCGTTCAAACAAAACTTTATTGAAAGAAAAGTCTGGTTCTACAGCAGATATGAATCTTTTATTGAATGAAATTTTAACAGCCAAAGGTTTCGAAACTTCGATGGTTATGTTTAGTAGTCGTCATCATGGACAAATTTTGTTTTCTTATCCAATTGTCAATCAATTCAATTCTGTTTTGACGGTTGTGAAATTGAATAATGGCGCTTCAAATATTATTTTGGATGCTTCGAAATTAAATAAAGAGCAAATCGAATTTGGACCTTTAGACGTGTTTAATTATCACGGAATTGTCATCAAAAAAGGTGAAGCTTCTTTTGTAAAGTTGAATCAAAAATTGTCTTATTACGAATCATCATTAAAGTATGATTTTATGAGTAATGGAAATTTAGTTCTTTATCGTAAAGACAAATTCAATGGTTATTTTTATGATGATGATGTAGACGAAAAAAATGTTTTGAATAGGTATTTGACTGAATCTTTAGATGTGCGTTTGGACGAAGAAATTAATGATAAAACGTTTTTTGATACTGATTCTTACGTTAAAAATTATAAAGCAAAAGCTGTAATTCCGAATGCTCCATTTTATACATTTATTAATCCTTTGCGCGAATTTCTAAAACAATATACTTTTGAAGATAAAAATCGTCAGCGCAAAATAGAATTTAATTATCCTTATTTGTTTAATATTCAGGTGAAATCTAAAATTCCAGAAGGTTATGAAGTGATAATTGATGAAAAATACAAAGCGCATCACAAAACTGAGCTTGGTTTAGAGTATTATCAGGAAGCAAAAGTGAAAGATGGACAATTGATACTAGCAATTCAATTTTTATTGCCAGAAGGTGTTTATGAAGCGGATAAATACAATGAATTGAAACAATTTTTTGAGAAAATAAAAACAGAATCTCTGAAAGAAGTTTTAATGAAAAAGAAATAAACAAAATCCCGCACTGAATTTTTCAGTGCGGGATTTTGTTTATTATTCAATCACCATCAAATTACAACCTCGCACATCCGAATGATCGAAACGTCCTAATATTTCAAATTGATTGTGAGTTATTTTTTTACCTAAATCATCAGTTGCAATAAAACTAATCGAATTGTAATTTGCTAAATCAATCACATTTACGCCACCTGTTTTTCCTTCTTCAACATACTGGAAAGGATCTTCGGTTTCTCTAATCAGAATTCGCATCCAATTTGGCGATTTAAATGTCAAATCTCCTCTAGAATATCCTTGCGAAAGCAATTCCGTCATTCCATATTCCGAATGAATTTCATTTGTGCCGAAACCATTTTTCAAAATTGAATGCAATTCTTCGCGCGTAATTTCCTTCTTGCGACCTTTCATTCCGCCAGTTTCCATCACAATTGTATGCTGCAAATTCATTTTATAATTTTCAACAAAATCTAATAAAGCAAACGAAACACCAATCAAAATAGCTTTTTTACCCGTTTTTTCATGCGCGAGAATATTTTCGTACAATTCATCGTGATTATACAAATAAAAACCACTTTTATCGCTGCCAGATTTCTCAATCCAATACTCCACCATATCAATTAAAGACGAACCTGTACGCTCCAAATACGAAGGTAAAAGCGCGAAAATAGTGTAATCGGAAAGAGGTCCGTAAAATTGTTCAAAACATTTTTCTAAACTATAATGATACAATGCCAAATCCGTTACTAAATGTTTACTTGTCGCCATTCCAGTTGTTCCAGAACTTGTAAAAATCTTTTCCACTTCACGATTTCCTGAAATCAATTCAAATTTTTTAAAAAACTGAATCGGTAAAAAAGGAATTTCGTTTGTGTGTTTTACAGTAGAATAATCAACGTTCAAGAAATTTAAGAAGTTTTTGTACACTTCATTTTCTTGCGCTTGATAACGGAAAACTTCCAATGCTACGTTTTGGAAATCTTTTTCGGATTGAATAGAAAAAATTTGCTTTGAATCAAACATTTTGCAAAATTACAAAATAGAGTAGAAGTGAGCGAAGTAATTATATTATTTTATAAATAAAACCGTCAATTCGAGTGAAATTCGTTTAGAATTTTGTGTCGAGAATAAGGTTTTAGAAGATAAAATTCATCTTAATTCTCGATACAATTTTTAGAAATATATTTCTAAAAATCACTCGAATTGACGAATTTTAATTCAAGACAAGTTATTATTTAAAATATTCATCAAAATGATGTTTGAATAAAGTTGACATCGTTTCAGATTCTAAACCATATAAAGTAATTTCAAATTCAAATACGTCATCAGAAATTTCAATTCCAGAAATAGAACTTCCCCAACTTTTTAATTCTTCTTTAAAATCATTATAATAAATTCTAAGATTTGGAATAATCGCTGTGTCTATCAATCTTTCTTTTTCAGAATCATAATTTATATGGATGTTATTTGCTAAACAATAATTTTTGAATAATAAATAAGGAGATTCAATATCTATAAAATTTATTTTGCCATAAACAACTCCCATCGGAACATCTGCAAATTCAAATTCTGTAGTTCCAATAATTTGTTCTTCAAGCTTTATTGTAAATGTAGTAGCCATGCAATAAATTTCTTTAAACTTACAAAAATCTACTGATTTTTTAGCTTAACAATTGTTGCATTGGCTTTGTAAAGATGATCGCCAAGAATTTCGTAATTCTGAATTAGATCTTTGTAGAAAAGCGCACTTGTAGTCAAAAGTTTCTCTTTTTCGATCGTCTTCATTAAATTTGCTTCGGCTTCTTTGTAAATTGTATTAATCGTTTTTTCGATAAACTCCGCTTGTTTGATAGAAACTTCTTCTTGTGTTTCGTTCAAATTTTGATTTAGAATACGCGTTGTTTGATCCAAATTATTTTGAAATTCGACCAAATACGTTCTCATTTTTGGTGTAAAATAACTATTTGTCATTCTACGACGACGATGAATAGAAGAAATCTTAATCGCAATATCGCCCACACTTTCCAGATGATGACAAAGTGTAATTAGTTGATGAATCGCAATTGTATTTTCGTTTGGTAAATCTAAATCAGCAATTTCATTCAAAAATTCATTGACTTCTCTCTCCAATTGATCACCTTCTTTTTCCAGTTCCAAAATTCGTTCACGAAAAACCAAAATCTTTTCTTCATCACTTTCAGTAATCATTCGCCCAAGCGTATAAATCGTTTGTTTCGTTGTAGAAGCGAGTTTCAGAAGTTTTTTGTTGGCTTCATTTTTATATAGGTCAGAATTTGTTCCGAATGGAATTGCATAAAATTCTAATTTATTGTCTGCTGATTTTACAGAGAAATATTTTTTCTGACAATAGAAAGCTATTTTATTGATAAAAGGCGTAAACAAAATGACCCCGACGAAATTACTAATAGTATCAAAAGTAATCAGTTGAACAGCGATATTTGATGAAATTGTTGTTCCAATAAATTTTAAAACAAAATTTGCAATCAACATAAAAATCAACGCAATTACAATATTGAAAAATGTATGAAATGCTGCGACAACTTTCGTGTATTTATCTCCAATTGCGGCAACTAAATGCGCTGTAAAAGTTGTTCCTATATTTGCTCCCAAAACAATCATTGCAGCTAATTCGATAGGTAAACCTTTGCTCGCTAATAAAATTGCAATCGTAATTGATGCTGATGAAAAGTGGACTAAAACCGTTAGTAATATTCCAAATAGAATAAATAACAAATTAGTCAAAAAACCATAATGCGATAATTGCTGAAAGAATTCTTGTAACTTCTGATGACTTTCGATAGAAGGTAAAAAAGTTTTCAGGAAATAAAGCGAAAGAAAAAGTAAGGAAAGCGAAAATAAAATTCCACCTACTTTTCTTTGGTTACGTTTTTTCGATAAATAAAATGGAAAAGCCACCAGTATAAGAGGCAATGCAATTTGTACCAAATCGAATTTCATTCCGAAATAGACCAACCACAATGTAAGCGTAGTTCCGATATTTGCGCCTAATATTAAGCCAAATGCTTTTCGCAAATTAATCAATCCAGCATTTACAAATCCCAATATAAACACACTCGCAGCCGAGGAAGATTGTATAGCTGTTGTAAAAAAAGTACCTGTAACAATTGTCGATAAATTGTTTTTGGTTAATTTGTTTAGAGTGCGTTTAAAATTCGATCCAGATAACGCTTGTAAATTTTCGCTTAATAGTTTTATCGCAAAAATGAACAAAGCAATTGCTCCGAAAAGTTGCAAAATTTGTATGATAAGATGCATTAATGATTAATTGACTACAAAAATAGGGACTCTAATGTAAATAGAATATTATCTTTTTTACTTTTATTGAAAAAAAGTTTAATCTTTTTTTGAATTCTAAAATTCTGATTTTCAAAATTGAAGTAAATTTTTAGAAAAAACTTCTACTTTTTTTTGAAAAAACATTTGCGAGATTCGAAAAACTGCCCTAATATTGCACCACGAAAAAGGAACAATACTTCTTTCGAGAAATGAATATCCTGTTTTCAATTTGAAATATACAAATAATAATATTTTTGCCGATGTAGCTCAGCTGGCTAGAGCAGCTGATTTGTAATCAGCAGGTCGTGGGTTCGAGTCCCTCTATCGGCTCAGCAAAAATATAGGTCGGGGAGATACTCAAGCGGCCAACGAGGACGGACTGTAAATCCGTTGGGTAACCTTCGCAGGTTCGAATCCTGCTCTCCCCACTAAAAAGCCGATGTAGCTCAGCTGGCTAGAGCAGCTGATTTGTAATCAGCAGGTCGTGGGTTCGAGTCCCTCTATCGGCTCCAAAAAAGTTTATATTTTACTTTTAAAACAAAAATAAAAAATCGCCGATGTAGCTCAGCTGGCTAGAGCAGCTGATTTGTAATCAGCAGGTCGTGGGTTCGAGTCCCTCTATCGGCTCTTCTTTTTTGAAGAATACTTTATTATTAGGCGGGGAGATACTCAAGCGGCCAACGAGGACGGACTGTAAATCCGTTGGGTAACCTTCGCAGGTTCGAATCCTGCTCTCCCCACAATCCATTTTAAATATTTGGAAAAGCAAATCATCAAATCTTTTGATGATTTTTTTATTAATGTGAGCATCAAAAAAAAAGCCCTTTTTAAAGGACTTTTTACTTGATGATGTTCTTAATAATTTCTATTGAATATACATTCGAAATCTTTTCTATAAAACTATTAAAATCTAATGTAGAATGATCGTCGGCATCATCTGATATTGTTCTTATGATGATAAAAGGAATATCAAATTCGTAACAAACTTGTGCTACTGCAGCGCCTTCCATTTCGACACAAAGTATTTCGGGTAAGTTTTGTTGTAATTTTTCTTTCTGAGAATTTGTCGAGAAAAATAAATCTCCAGATCCAATTAAACCAACATGTAGTTGAGGCTGATGAATATTAAATTTATCCAAATCTTTTTCAGAAATCACATTATGCAAATGTTGCTCTTCTAAAATTTCTAAAATAGCTGTTGTCGCAACTTCTAATTGAGAAGAATCAGCCTCAAAATAAGCTTTTCCTAACATTGGGATTTCGTAAGCAGGAAAAAGAGGTTGAGCATTCATATCATGTTGAATCAAACTTTGCCCTAGAACAATATCTCCAATTTTTACATCAGCATGAATTCCACCTGCAACACCTGTAAAAATCAATTCAGAAACGTTAAATTCAAGGATTAAGGTTGTAACCGTAGCAGAGGCAGCAACTTTACCAACACGAGAATAAACGACCACAACTTTTTGATTGTTTAATTTTCCAGTAAAATAACTTCTTCGACCAATTTTATGTTCTTGCTTGTTTGTTAATAAATTGACTACACCGTTTATTTCTTGCGGTATAGCGCCTATTATTCCTATTATTCTTTCGCTCATCTTTCCAATTTGAAAGCGAAGTTACCAATTTATTTTCTGTATTTGTAAACCGAACAATAAATCTCATAAATTAAGATAAATGGCAAACAAATGATAATCAAACATGTATTTAGAAGATTTTTTATCATCTTACAAAAGTAGAGTTTTTTCAGAATATGTTAAAAATCAATTGTGAATTAGTCTTGGCTTGTTGTATTTTTGTAGCATAAAAGTTTGAAATGAAAAAATTATCTATAGCGATTATATGCTGTGCATCAGTAATGCTGATGAATTGTACGAATAAAACAGAAGAAAAACCAGTTGAACAACCTGCTAAATCTGCTGTTACAGTGGAAGAACCAACGGAAATTGTAGAGGGTGTAATTAGAAAATCTGGAGTTGAGTGGACGGCTTATAAAACAACAGAAAAAGTGGCTGTTTCAGGACGTTTTGATGTTGTTTTGGTGAAAGACGCAAAAGAAGATGGAAAAACGCCTCAAGAAGTTTTAGAAGGTGCAAATATTATAGCGACAGTTGCTACATTAAATTCTGATCAAATTGATCGTGATCAAAAATTGAAAGATATTTTGTTTGGAAATATGATTAATACAAGCGAAATCAAAGGTCAATTACATTTCAGAGATGGTAAAACTTTCTTGAATTTAACGTTGAATAATGCTTCTAAAGAATACGAAGTAAAATCAACGTTTGAGAACAATGTTTTTTCAATTGAAACAGATGTTGATTTGATGGATTTTAACACAGGAAAAGCAATAGAAGCTCTTAATCAAGCTTGTTTAGAATTACACAAAGGTGCAGATGGCGTTTCTAAAACATGGAGCGAAGTACACATCAAAGGTCAAGTAGAATTTAGCGATAGTTTCGGTAAATAATTCAAAAAATAAATAATTAATTTTAAGGCTACAATTTTTTGTAGTCTTAATTTTTATAAATAAATCAGTAAAAAATGAATTGGGTAATTTTACTAATTGCAGGATTGTGCGAAGTCGGTTTCGCATCATGTCTTGGAAAAGCAAAAGAAGCAACCGGAAATGACACGTATTTATGGTATGGTGGTTTTTTATTTTTCTTAACGGTGAGCATGGTTTTGTTGGTAAAAGCAACGCAAACATTACCAATCGGAACGGCTTATGCAGTTTGGACAGGAATTGGAGCAGTCGGAACAGTTTTAGTAGGAATTTTTATTTTTAAAGAACCAGCAAGTTTTTGGCGCGTTTTCTTCTTAACGACTTTAATTTGCTCTATTATTGGGTTAAAATTTGTGTCAAATTAACTGAAATTAAAGTGTTGATTTATGGAGAATTTTAATGTTTTTGATCAAGAGGAATTTATTCAGCAAACTGTTGAAAATAAACGTTTGAAAAAAGATTTGATTAAGACGATTTTTATTCAGCATGGTTATTTAATTATTTCTCAAAATGACCAAGAAATTAAACTAAAACAACACGATGTTTTCTTCCCAGAACCTAATAAATCTTACCAAATAATTTCAAAATCATCTGATTTAGAATTGTTGAGTTTAGTTTTAACCAAAAAGATTTTAGATACATCGATTATCGATTTGAGTGGTTATGAATACAACCAATTTTTTGGTGAAGGTAGAATCAATAATTATCATTTCAATGAAATAGAATTTTCTGCTTTAATCGAACTTTTATTGCAATTGAAGTTGCGTTTGCAAGAGAAATTGACCAAATTCGTACGCTATTTACAGTTCAATTTATTTTATGCGATTGTTTACACAACGTTTAGCGAACTTTCGAAACAACAAACAATTATTGTAAGAAAAGGAACGCGAAAAGATGATATTGTAAAGCGTTTTTTGAATGATTTAAATAAGAGTTATACAGAAAACAGAGATGCAAAATATTATGCAGATAAATTGAATATTACAGTACGATATTTAACTGAATGTTGCAAATCAATAACAGGTAGAACGACAAAAGAATTAATCAGTTCTGTTGTGATTCGTGAATCGAAAGTATTGTTGAGTGAAACAACTAAAACAATCTCTGAAATTTCGAATGAGTTAAACTTTTCTGACCAATATTCATTCGGAAATTTTTTCAAAAAACATCTAAAAATTAGTCCAACTCAATTTAGAAAAAGTTTACAATAACTTCCGTTTTGGACATCTTTAGGCTACTTTTCAAACTTTTTTTTATCTCGATTTTTATCATCTTTGTTACTATCAAAAGGGTCACTATAATTTTATAGTAAAACAGAGGTGTTTTTTGATGGCGAAAGCTAACAAAAGTGAGTAGAGTATTACTAAAAGTTTATATCACCTCTGTTTTTTCTAAAATAATGTTTTTAAAATTAATAGTTCCGAAAAAGTTTAAAATAGTTCTAAGTTTACTGATATTTGAAAAGAAGTAATCCAAAAACCTAAAATGATTATTTTGACCATTTGACAAAAAACAAAAAGAGAACCTAAAAAATTAAGTTCTCTTTTTCTATATTTTATAGATATTTAAGTGGAAAATCACCTTTTATTGAAAGGTGATTTTTTTATGCTTTAAATAATTCATTCAAGTTTACTCCACCGAAGTTTCCTGAACTCATCATCAAAAATACTTTATCTTTTTTATCTAAACTTTCGATATAATCTTGCAATTGTTCACCATTTGTAAATACCAAAATAGAATCATCTCCAAAGGCTTTTTTGATATCTTCTGGAGAAATCATTTCCATACGTTTTATTTCTAATGCTTCTGGGCTATACATTACAATTTTGATATCAGCTTTGTCTAAAGCACCTTTGTATTGCACCAAAAACTCAGGATTCAAAGACGAATAGGTGTGGATTTCTAAACATCCTACAACTGTTTTATCTGTATATTGTTCTTTTACTGCATTCGTAACTGAAGTTACTTTACTTGGCGCATGGGCAAAATCTTTATACGCAACAAAATCAGAAGTACGATTAATTAATTCCAAACGTTTAGATGCTCCTTTGAATGATTGAATTGCTTCGTTGAAATCATCATCCATTACACCTAATTGTTTACAAATTGCACGAGCACCTTCTAAATTCATCAAGTTATGATTACCAAAGACTTCTAACGGAATTGGTCCATCTTCTGTTTCGATAAAAGTGATTCCATTTTCGATAAAATGTTCTGGTAAATGATAAGGGAATTTCTTGATTGCTTTCTCCGTTTCTTCTACCACTTTAACAACTTCTTCGTCTGTTTCGTTGTAAATTAAAGCACCTCCATTCACGATAGATTCTACGAATTTTGAGAATTGAGAAGTGTAATCTGCAAACGTTGGAAAAACATTGATATGATCCCAAGCAATACCTGAAATCAACGCAATATTTGGTTGATACAACAAGAATTTTGAACGACGATCTAAGGCAGATGATAAATATTCATCACCTTCCATAATCATAAATTCGTTGTCTTCTGTCAATTTTACCATCACATCAAAACCATCCAATTGCGCACCAACCATATAATCAACATCGATATTATGATAATGCAAAACGTGAAGAATCATTGATGTAATTGTCGTTTTTCCATGCGAACCACCAATTACAACACGCGTTTTATCTTTTGATTGTTCGTACAAATATTCTGGATATGAATAGATTTTTAAACCTAATTCTTGAGCACGTAACATTTCAGGATTATCAGCGTGAGCATGCATTCCCAAAATCACAGCATCTAAATCTGTTGTAATTTTTTCTGGAAACCAACCCATTTCTTCTGGTAAAATTCTACGTTGGTCCAAACGTGTTTTCGAAGGTTCGAAAATTGCGTCGTCAGAACCTGTTACTTGATATCCTTTTTCGTGCAAAGCAATCGCCAAATTGTGCATTGCACTTCCACCAATTGCAATAAAATGAACTTTTTTCATTTTGTATGTTGTATTCTTTTAGTCTTTTTTATTTTCTTCGTCGTAGCCCATTTCTTCGAAATCATCAAACTCTTCGTCGTCTTCATTCAAATAATCATCCAATGATTTTTCACTATTTTCAGCAAGAATTTCGTCCATTGGTCGAACTTTATTAAATTCTGGTGCTTGCTCAATTGCATTCATAATTTTTTTCATGATTGCATCACTCGAATCATTTTCATAATCGATTTCCAAAGGCTCTTTGAATGTCATTGTCGCATTAATTCCACGTTTTTTAATACGCAAACCTTTTTTATCAAAAGCTCTACGAAAACCATCAATTACAACTGGAATTACAATTGGTTTATTTTTCTTGATTAAATGTGCAGTTCCACGACGACCAGGTGCAAACGCAGTTGTAGTCCCTTGCGGAAATGTTACTACCCAACCACTTTGCAACGCAATATCAATATTGTTAATTTCGCTTAAATCTACTTTTCTATTTACATTTTCTCCTTTTGCACGCCACGTTCTTTTTACGGTAACCGCTCCTGTGTAGGCGAATAATTTCGTCAAAAGATTATCTTTCATTGTTTCTTCAGCGGCAACGTAATAAAAGTCAATCTTAGGATTAAGTAAATAAATTGGATTTTTGATGGTATCAATAAAACCATTTTTTACACTACAAAATACATGATACATCGCGAAAACATCAGCAAAATAAGTTTGATGATTCGAAACGAATAATACATTTTGAGCTGGCAAATGAACCAAGTTTTTTGTACCGCTAACTTTTAATTTATTAAAACCATTGTAACGGTTATAAGTAAATGATCCTAATAAGAAAATTAACGTCCTTTTTAGGAAATATAAATGTCCAAATGAATCGCGAAATGCGTTCTTTTTCTTTGCTTTTTGAGACACGAGTTCTTAATTGTTTAAGTTACAAATTTAATACGATTTTTAGATAATCTTTAAATTCTTCTAAAATCATTGCCGTTGCGCCCCAAAGAAATTCATCATCACCAATGTTATAACCAGGAATTTCGACAACTTGACCAGAAAATTCTCTCTCAAAAACTTCGTAATCAGCATTCAAAAAAGCTTCCAAATTTAATGGAACAACGTATTGTACTTCGCGCTCATCTGGATTGAAATGTGGTTCTCCATGATAAATTCCGATGTAAGGATAAACCAAGAAATTACTTGGCGGAATATACATTTCGCTCAATTGTCTTACAATCTCAATGTTTTCGTACTCTACACCAAGTTCTTCCATAGTTTCGCGAATAGCAGTTTCGTCAAAACTAATATCTTGTTCTTCAAATTGTCCACCTGGCAAAGAAAACTGATGTGAATGCGCTCCTTCGTAAGAAACACGCATGGTTACTGGGAATTCAACTTCTCCATCTTCGTTTTGATACAATAAAATCATCACAGACGCACTTCTAGGATTGGTACGTTTTACATATTCTAAATCAAATTTTTGACGATATGGAGGTGAAAGCTTTTGGTGTGATTCCCAACTTGGCAATTCTTCAACACTTTCAGCTAATAAATATTTTAATTCTTCTAAATCTAAATACAAAATGGATTGATTTTTAGGGTAATAAAAAAGAGTGAAATTTTTCCTCACTCTTTTTCAAAGATAATTATTTTCGTTGAAGAAAATTCAACCTTTTCGGTAAGGTTTATTAATTATTTAACTTTTAAGATTTAGCTTAAATATTTCCCATTGTTTGAATGAAAAATTGAATATTTTTGAAATTTAACATTATAAGTTTTAACTTCGTTAGGTCTAAAAATTATAAAAATGTTTAATAAAAAACTTTTTTACGGAATGATGGTTGGATCGTCAATCCTTGCCACTTCTTGTAGTGAAAAGTCAACAAATAGTATGTGGAACGATAAAAATCCTTTTTTTGAAGTGAGCACTTTGCCTTATCAAACTGCTGATTTTTCGAAAATTAAAAACGAAGATTTCAAACCTGCTTTGTTGCAAGGAATGGCTGAACAATTAGTCGAAATCAATAAAATTGCTAATAATTCTGAAGCACCAACTTTCGAAAATACGTTGGTGGAAATGGAAAAATCTGGTCAATTATTGTCGAGAGTTAGCCATGTTTTTGGATTATTGACAGGAGCAAATACAAACGAAACGTTGCAAGCAGTTGAGGAGGAAATGTCGCCTAAATTTGCGGCTCATAGCGATGCCATTTATTTGAATGATAAATTATTTCAACGTGTAAAAACTTTACATGACAATAAAAAATCATTGAATTTAGATAAAGAGTCATCTCGTTTGTTAGATGTATATTATCAACGATTTGAATTGGCTGGCGCAAATTTATCTGCTGCACAAAAAGATGAATTGAAAAAATTGAATGGAGAAATCGCTTCTTTAGAAACTAAATTCTCCAATCAATTATTAAAAGGAACAAAATCTGGTGGCGTTACTTTTACGAAAGAAGAATTAGCTGGTTTGAGTGATGCTGATTTAGAGGCTTTCAAACAAGCTGATGGTACATATTTAATCAGTTTATTGAATACAACGCAACAACCTGAATTACAAAATATGACCAATGCAGTTTCAAGAAAAAAATTATTTGATGCAGCTTGGATTAGAACAGAGAAAAAAGATGAAAATGATACACGTTCTACAATTTTAACTTTGGTTAAAAAACGTGCGGAGAAAGCTAAATTATTAGGTTTTGCAAATTATGCAGAATGGAATTTGCAAGATCAAATGGCGCAAAATCCTACAGCAGCAAAAGGATTTTTAAATCAAATGATTCCGGCAGCAACTGCAATGGCACAAAAAGATGCAAAAGAATTTGAAGCCTTAGCGAAGAAAGAAAATCCAGCAAATACATTAACAGCTGCGGATTGGAACTATTATGCAGAGAAAGTTCGTAAAGAGAAATATGATATCGACGAAAATGAAATGAAACCTTATTTCGTTTTAGATTCAGTTGTAGAGAATGGAATTTTCTTTATGGCGAAAGAATTGTATGGAATTTCATTCAAAAAGCGTACAGATATTCCAACTTGGCATGAAGATGTAAAAGTGTACGAATTGTTTAATGAAGATGGTTCGCAATTGGGATTATTTTATACAGATTATTTCAAAAGAGATTCTAAACAAGGGGGAGCTTGGATGAGTAATATTGTGGAGCAATCGCACTTATTTGGCACAAAACCTGTTATTTATAATGTCGGAAACTACACAAAACCTGCAAATGGTCAACCTGCATTGATTTCGTATGATGATGTGGTAACAACTTTCCACGAATTTGGACATGCGTTGCACGGTTTCTTTGCGAATCAAAAATATCCAACTTTATCTGGAACAAATGTTTCAAGAGATTTTGTAGAGTTTCCATCTCAATTTCACGAGCATTATGTAACGGAACCATCTATCTTAAAAAATTATGCAAAGCATTATCAAACAGGAGCTGCGATTCCTGATGCGTTGGTAGAAAAAATGAAAAAAGCATCTAACTTTAACAAAGGTTATACGTTAACAGAATTACTTTCTGCTGCAGCTTTAGATTTGTCTTGGCATACAGTTTCAGTTGATAAAACAATTACAAGTGTAGACGATTTTGAGAAACAAGCCTTAATTGATAATAAAACAAATTTACCACAAGTTCCGCCTCGTTACCGTTCTTCTTATTTTAGCCATATTTTTGGTGGAGGATATGCAGCGGGATATTTTGCATATATCTGGGCAGAAATGTTAGACCATGATGCCTACGAATGGACAATAGAAAATGGAGGAATGTCACGTAAAAATGGTCAAATTTTGAGAGATAAAGTATTTTCTCAAGGGAATTCGGATGATTTGAATGTGATTTACAAAAATTTTAGAGGTAAAAATCCTTCAATTGAACCAATGTTGAAATACCACGGATTGAAATAATCATTCTAAAATATTAACAACTTAAAAATCCAAGACATAGTTCTTGGATTTTTTTCGTTTTATGAATAAATTTGCAACTATTAAAACAAGTATAAATGGGAAGAGCATTTGAATTTAGAAAAGGACGTAAATTAAAACGTTGGGCGGCAATGTCTAAAGCGTTTACTAAAATTGGGAAGGATATCGTAATGGCAGTAAAAGCAGGAGGACCTGATCCGCATTCAAATTCTCATCTTCGTGCGGTGATTCAGAATGCGAAGGCTGTTAACATGCCAAAAGATAACATCGAACGCGCAATCAAAAAAGCATCTGATAAAAATACAGAAAACTATAAGGAAGTTATTTTTGAAGGTTATGGACCTCACGGAATTGCCGTTTTAGTTGAAACTTCTACAAATAACAACAATCGTACAGTAGCTAACGTTCGTTCTTATTTCAGTAAATGTAATGGACAATTAGGAACGCAAGGTTCTGTTGAATTTATGTTTGATCATATCTGTAATTTCAAAATTCAAAAACCTGAAAATGTAGATTTAGAGGAATTAGAATTTGAAATGATTGATTTTGGAGTAGAGGAGATTTTTGAGGATGAAGATGGAATTGTATTAATTGCACCTTTCGAGAATTACGGAACAATCTTCAAATCTTTAGAAGAAGGTGGATATGAAATTATTTCATCAGAATTTGAAAGAATTCCACAAACAACAAAAGAATTAACAGAAGAACAAAAAGCTGACATCGAGAAATTGTTGGAGAAATTTGACGAAGATGAGGACGTAAATAACGTTTATCACACGATGAAAGAAGACGAAGAAGAGGAAGAATAATCTTTTTTGAAAAGAATAATATGAAAACCGTTTAAATTAGTTTAAACGGTTTTTTTTATCTTTAACCATAATTGAATTTTTGGAAATGATAAAAATTTTTACTTTACTTGGTTTGATTTTACAATTTGTTGCATTTTGGATGGCAGCGCCAGAAATTCTTGGAGCTGATTGGTTAAGTAAAACTGAAGAAATGATTCGGAAAGCAATTAACCAGTTGCCACAATTAATATTAGCTGTATTAGGAATGGCGATGGGAGTGATGTTTTATCATTCGATGAGTTCTTTTTTTGTATTTATCGTTGTTATAATGATTATAATTTTATTATTGATTTTCTATAAAAAAGTAGAAAAGCTTTTGGACGAAAAAATCTCGAAACCATTGGTTAATAAATTAATCTTGAATGAAACTTTTCGCTTTACTTTATTGAAGTTTGCCGCTTTGTTTTTTACACTTGGTTTTCTTATTCAGATAGCTTTGGTAGTTATTGTATAATTTTTTTTTTAAAAAATATTTATTTGATACTGAATAAACTATGTTTTTGTATTAAAAAAACTTTAAATTAAGGTTTGCAAATTCGAAAAAGCGTTCTATATTTGCACTCGCAATACCGCAATAGACTGCGTTATTGGAGAGTTGGCAGAGTGGTCGAATGCGGCAGTCTTGAAAACTGTTGAGGGTCACACCTCCGGGGGTTCGAATCCCTCACTCTCCGCGAAAAGCTTGAACATTTGTTCAAGCTTTTTTTGTTTTATAAAATTTTAATCAAAATAAAAGGCCAGATTAATCTGACCTTATAATAGAAGTATTTATTTTTCTAAATCTTTATATACTTTTCGAATAATTCCGTCCGAAAGTCCAATTTTCGGAACATGAATTTTCTTTGCATGCGACCATTTTAGTACATTACTATAAATTTCTAATGCATAAACCACTACATCAGCACGGTCGGGTTTCATATTGAAATTCTGCATACGTTCTTCAGCAGTCATCGTTTGTAAAATTTGATAATGTTTTTTGACATAAACACTACTCAAAGGCATTCCCAGTTTTACGCCTGAATATTTGTATACATGGTTAATATTTCCACCAGAACCAATTAATTCGACTTCATCATCACCAATGTTTTCGTGAATCCATTGTTTCATTTCGTTAAAAGTATTTGGTGAAACTTTATTTTCCAACAAACGTACAGTTCCTACTTCAAAGGATTTTGACGTAAAAACCTTATTATCTTTTAATAACGTTAATTCGGTACTACCACCACCAACATCTACATACAAATAGATTTTTTCGTCTTGTATAAAATCACCTAATTCAGTATTAAAAAGTAATTCAGCTTCGGTTTTTCCATCAATAATTTCGATGTTAATTCCAGATTTTTTAATCACTTTTTTTACAACATCTTTTCCGTTTTTTGCTTCGCGCATGGCAGAAGTTGCATAAGCTTTATAGATTTCAATATCATAAACCTTCATCATTAATGCATAGGACAACATAGCATCACAGATACGATTTATATTTGTTTCGGAAATTTGTCCATCAATAAAAACGTCGTGTCCCAAACGAATAGGCATTCTCACAATACTAGTTTTATTAAAAATTGGCGCACGACCTTCTTCTTCGTAAACATAATTAATCAACAATCTCATAGCGTTGGATCCAATATCTATTGCTCCTAATTTTCTAATCTTCATTTTCTTGTTCGTTTAATTTTTTAAAATATTCGTAGGTCGTAAACTGAGAGCGGTTTGGTTTTTTATTATTTCTTTTGTATTCTAAAGAAGATTCAGCCGTTATTTGGCGACCTTTTACATTATCTTCAAAACTCAAATTAAACGTATCCATAACGATTTTTTTGAATTTATGATCGTAGATTGGACACGCAACTTCTACACGATTATCCAAATTACGTTCCATCATATCTGCCGATGAAATATAAACTTTGTCATCGCCCGCATTCTTAAACCAATACACACGTGGATGTTCCAAAAATTTATCAATAACGCTGACACATTCAATATTTTCGGAAAGATTTTTAACTCCAGGAATCAAACAATTTATTCCACGCACAACCAAGCGAACTTTTACTCCTTTTTGAGAAGCTTTGTACAATAAATCAATGATTTGTTTATCGCTTAAACTGTTCAGTTTCATATTGATTTCTGCAGGTAAACCAGCTTGATGATTTTTGATTTCTCGTTTAATCATCTTGACAATTTTTTTACGCGTTCCATAAGGTGAAACCAATAAATGATTGTACGTTAAGTTTAAATAATTAGCTCC
Source organism: Empedobacter sp. UBA5036 (assembly GCF_002415215.1). NCBI lineage: Bacteria > Pseudomonadati > Bacteroidota > Flavobacteriia > Flavobacteriales > Weeksellaceae > Empedobacter > Empedobacter sp. UBA5036. The sequence continues at coordinate 23,524 of NZ_DICC01000008.1, read as the reverse complement.
GAAAAATTTAAAAATCTGTTCAACATCCTTTGTTATTCCCGGATTGGTTGTGAAATACGTATAATCTGTATAAATTTTTGCTGTTCCTGCATGAAAATTTCCTGTACTGATAAACACATATTTCTGTGCCAACATTCCTTCTGGTTTACGCTCGATATAACCAATTTTCGAATGTACTTTCAGTCCCGGAACCCCAAAAATAACATTCACACCAGCTTCTTGCAATTTTTTCGACCACATCGCATTATTCGATTCATCAAATCGCGCGCGAAGTTCCAAAACAGCAGTTACTTCTTTTCCGTTCATAGCTGCATTTATCAACGAATGCATCACTTGCGAATCTTTTGCTACACGATAAATAGTAATTTTTATTTTGGTTACTTTCGGATCAATTGCGGCTTCACGAAGAAATTTTAACAACAAAGAATAATCATGATAAGGCGCCATCATCATTTCCTCATTTTCCGTAAAAGCCTGAAAATAACTGTTATATTCAAAAGGTTTTTTCTGAATAATTGGCTTTATTTTTTCGTACGTTAAATTTGGAATATCAAAGCTTGGAAAGCTCATCAAATCTCGTTTGTTGTGATATTTTCCACCCGGATTGATGCTATCATATTCGTCTAATCGTAATTTTTTCAAGAAAAACTTCAACGTATCTGGTGCAATTTCAGCATCATAAACTAATCGGACAGGAACACCTTTTTTACGATTTTCTAAACTATTAATGACTTTTTCTAATAAACTATGTTCCAAATCATTATCAAAATCAAGTTCGCTATCTCGTGTAATTTTGATGGAATGAGCTTCAATTGTTTCAAAATCAAACATCTTGAAAATATCTTTCAAATGAAAACGAATAATATCTTCCAAATACATGACGTAAGTATTTTGATCATACTTTGGAAGCACAATAAAACGTGAAAATAAATGCGTTGGAACAATCAAAAGTGCATATTGAATTTTGTCTTTTAATTGCATTTTTACCGCTAAATAGAACGATCCATCGCGTAAAGGCGGCGCTTTTTTGATATCATCTAAAATAAAAACTCCAACTGTATGAATAAATTCGTTATAAAAATATTCGGAAATAAATTCTAAATAATTCTCTGGAATCGACGTATCATCAATCACAAAAATATTGTAATTCTCTAATTCTTTGAACAATTTATTATGCAAATCATCGTACTGAACGCGCTGTTGACGCACAATTTCATTGATTTCGTCGATCAATTCTTCATCTGTTTGATCTGGCACAATATTTTGATAAACAATTTCTACATCTTTGAACTGTATCGAGCGTAAAATTGTAGAATATCGAACCGAATAAAATTCATCTAAATTGTTCGAATAAATTCCTAAAAATCGAATTCGTTCTAACAATGGAACTGTTTCGTCAGAAGCCTCTTGCAACACGCGCGCATTGAAAGAAAGCCAACTGATTTCGCGGTTTATATATTTTTTCATTTAATTTCTTTAGGTAAAATTATTTTTATGGTTTTTCCTTTTTCTATTGATTTCCAATTATCCGAATCAAACTGTATCCAGACAAATCCAGAAGTCGAAAGATTGTAAATCATTTCATTTCCTAACTGATTGGTAATATCTGTAAACGCAGGATTATGCCCAAAAATAAGAACATTTTGCAATTCATTGTCTAAATTTCTAATCCATTTATCCAATAAATAATGCGAAAACGTATACAAATCATCTTCGATATGAATGGTTTGATTGGGAAATAAAATAGGTTTGACAAGTAGAGAAGTTTCTTTTGCTCGAACTGCTTTGCTCGAAAATATTTTATCAAATTTCAATTCAAAATTTTGATGAATATAATTCGCTATTTTCTTCGTTTTGAATTCACCAATCTCTGTGATAGAACGAAATTGATCTGAAACATTTTCGTTCCATTTACTTTTTGCATGACGCATTAAAAACAAATTTTTCATAACGCAACGAGTTTAAAAAGAAACAGTAGTTAAATCTAATCATTATCTAACGAAAAGACTTAACTACTGTTGTATTTTTTTAGGATTATTTTCTAAAGATTACCTTCGTAATTCTTAAAATCATTTTTTACCCAATCTGGCAATTCCATTGATTTTTTCTCTTCCATATCGTACATTACTTGTGTACTTTTTCCGATACAATGAATAACATCTTCGCCATTTTCGCTTTTACTTGTGACAATATATTCAAAATCGAAACTCTTGTTTCCTAATTTTGATACACGCACACCAATACGAGGATCTATCGCATTTGGACGTAATTCTTTTTGGTAACTTGCTTCTATATGCGCAATAACAAACATGTGATGCGTCCACTGCCATTTTTTGCTCGAAGCCATCATATAATAGGCTCTACCAGTCTGAAAATACTCGAAATAAAATACATTATTTACATGACCAATTGGATCAAAATCGCTCCAACGTGGTTCTAAAGGTTTAAAGAATTTAAAGTTTTCTATACTCATTTTTAATTGGTTTTTAATAATAATTAATCTTCTGGATTTGGATCAATAAATTCGTATTTGTACAATTTGACTAACCAAAAGAATACTGAAAATAAGATAGGTCCAAATATAATTCCGATAAATCCGAATAGATTTAAACCAACGATTACTCCAAAAATAGTAATTAATGGATGAACATCTGCCATTTTTTTTTGTAAAACTAAACGGATTAAATTATCTGAAAGCCCAACAATTACAAAGCAATAAATTAATAATCCAACCGCTGATCCAGTTTCACCTTTTGCAAGTAAAAATAGTCCAAGAGGTACATAAATAAGTGCGGCACCAACGACAGGCAACATTGCAGCAAAAATGGTTAAAATAAACCAAGTAAACGCATCATCTACACCAAATATAAGATATCCAATGTAGGCAATTATTGCTTGTAGAAAGGCTGTTAATGGCATTCCGACAGCATTTGAAATAACTAAATCTTTCAAATCTTTGTTCATTTTGACTAAATTACTTGTTTTAAGCGGAATTGTTCTGTAAAACCAATTTTCAAGTTTTTGATGGTTCATCAACATAAAATACAAAATAAGGAAAGCAACACCCAACTGAACTGTCATATCCATTGAAGCATTCAGTGTTTTTTCTAATAATTTACCTCCAACTTGTGTTATTTTTTCAATGTTTGTTGCACTAAACACATCGATATGAAATTTGGTTTGCAACATTTGAATAATTTTATTGACATCTGTTTTAATTTGAGCTGTGTCATTTAATAGTACCATTACTTTATTCGTTAACATTTGAATTAATAAATAAAGAGGTCCAATAATCAAAATCGCGCTACTAATCATTAAGATAATTACACTTGCTAATTTGTTCCATTTTTTTACTTTTACTAGCCATTGCAAAGGATTTAAAAGCAAAACATACAAACACAAAGCACCGAGAAATCCAGGGAAAAATGCTAAAAGATTTTTGGTAATTAATCCAAAAACTAAAAGTATTATTGCAATAAATGCTAACTGTAACAAGACATTGTTAGAAAGATAGTGTTTATTAGAGTTCATAGGTAATTTATTTGTTTATTAACAGTTGTTGATATTTCGTTATCAAATTCAATGCTAAAAATAGTTAATTTCTATAAACTTTTCTATTTTTAGACGTTGAATAAAATTTTACACATGAAAAAAATAGTCGGTTTAATCTTATCAGTTTTGACAATCTCTACATATGCACAAACGAAACAAGACAAAGTTGTTTTGGTAATTCATGGTGGTGCTGGTACAATTCTGAAAAAAAATATGACACCCGAAAAGGAAAAAGCGTACCGAGATGCTTTAGCTGAATCTTTGACAAAAGGTTATGAAGTCATCAAACAGGGTGGCGAAAGTGAAAATGCAGTGATAGAAGCCATAAAAGTAATGGAAAATTCACCTTTGTTTAATGCAGGAAAAGGAGCAGTTTTTACACATGAAGGGAAGAATGAATTAGACGCTTCGTTGATGATCGGAAATACAATGCAAGCTGGAGCTGTGGCTGGAGTTACAACGATTAAAAACCCTATTTTAGCAGCAAAAGCTGTTTTACAAAATTCTGCTCATGTAATGATGGTTGGAAAAGGAGCAGAAGAATTTGCTCAAAATCAAGGTTTAGAAATTGTTGATCCAAGTTATTTCAAAACGGAAGAACGCTGGAATTCTCTTCAAAAAGTTTTGGAAAAAGACAAAGAAAAAATGGAATTAGACCACGATGCTAAAACACATGCGTATGTTCCTTTCAATTTTGTTGACGAAAAATTTGGTACAGTTGGCGCAGTTGCTTTGGATAATAAAGGTCATATCTCGGCAGGAACTTCGACGGGCGGAATGACAAACAAACGTTTTCGTCGTGTTGGTGATTCGCCAATTATCGGAGCTGGAACCTATGCAAATAGCGAAGTTGGTGTTTCGAGTACAGGTTGGGGCGAATACTTTATTAAAGCTGTTGCGGCATATGATGTTGCGGCTTTGATGAATTACAAAAAACTTTCTTCGAAAAAAGCTGGTGAAGAAGTGATCAAGAAAATTGGTGATTTAGGAGGCGATGGCGGAATGATTATTTTAGATAAAAATGGTCAAGCAAGTTTTCCTTTTAACACTGCCGGAATGTATCGCGGAAGTATTACACAATCAGGTAAGATAACTATCGAAATTTATCAATAAATTTGGAACACATTTTAAAATAAAGATATACAATACATGATAAAACAAATTTTACTTACAGCCACTGTTGTTCTTGCAAATTTTGCAACAGCGCAAGTAACCTCTATGATTAATGATAAAAATGTAGATGCTTCGACAAAAGTATATGGAATGGCTCCTTTAAGCGATGAAACAAAGGCTTATGAGAAATTTAATTTTATGTTAGAAAATGCTGCGGCTATACAATTAGGAAAACCAATTTTGGAGTACGGATATCAATCGTCTACTTTTCAAGCACAAGATAATGGAGTGATGATTTATATGGTAAAAGATAAGAAAATTGTCGATCAATGGTTGGTGAATCCTGCGTTGTACAATGTTTTTCACGATGGAATTCCATATTCTTATGATGCCGATAAATTAGCTGTTCTTGCTGATAAATATCCGTTGATTTATAAAGAAGAAAAACGTCAATATAAAACCGAAAAAGAATATCAAAAACAGCGTCCTGCTTTGTTTGCTGATCCTTATAATTTGATTATTACAGAGCCAGATTTTACATACGAAGGATATTTTGATGTGCAATTTCCACAAAACGAACAATTCAAAAGTTCTGAAGCTGCGATTGCTTATTTAAAACCAATTGTGGAGAAATTGACAAAAAAGAAATTTGATATTAATTATACAATTACTGAAAAAAATATTTTAGATCGTACACAATTTACAATAACAGTTGCGGGAGAAGAAAATATCTACAAAAAAATAAAATTAGATAATCTGCAAAAAGGAGATTGGCAATCATTAAGTTATGAAGCTTCGATTTTCCGAAAAGCAAATTAATAGTAAGAAAAGGTTTTTGAAATAATCAAGAACCTTTTTTTTATCCACAAAGATTCGTAATTTGAGTCTTTAACCCAAAGAAATATGAATTCTAACTTCTATAAAATATTACAACATTCAAAAGAAAATCAATCAATTATTGCCGTTTACAATGATCCCGAAGGAGACAATTTTTGGGCTGGATATATTTTAGATTTTAATGACGAATTTTTTACGATGCAACACATTTCGAAATATGGTAAAAAAGATGGAATTTTAATCGAACCTTATTTCAAAATTAGTCGAATAGATGTTGATGATTACTGCAAATGTCTCAATTATTTGAAAGAACATCACACCGATTTGGATCAAGAAAATCCAATCACATTTAATGCAACAGCAGAAGAAAATTGGGTTCGTCAAATTTTAGGCGAAATAAATGATCAAACCGAATATGTCACACGTATTCAATTAAATAACAATAGTCGTTTTGCAGGTTTTATTCGAAATTTAACTGAAGATGATTTCGAGTTGAAATGTATTGGTTCGGAAGGAACAGACGAAGGTTCTTTATATTTTCAGATTGATGATGTTTCGTCGATTCGTGTCAATGATTTAGAAGCTCGCAGAAGATTATTTTTTTATAATTATCGCCGTTCTATCGACTTTTTTGATGAATAATCGAGAGATATTAAATAAAAAAAATCCAACTCAAAACGAGTTGGATTTTTTTGATACTATGTGTTTAATCTTATCCATTTACAGCTTCAACGTTGTCTACAACATCAGGCATCATTTGTTTTAAAATACCTTCGATACCATTTTTAAGCGTTGCTGTAGAAGATGGACAACCAGAACAAGCACCTTGTAATAACATTTTTGCTGTTCGCGTTTCTTCATCAAATTCAATTAATTCGATATTTCCACCATCATTTGCAACTGCTGGTTGAACATATTCGTCTAAAATAGCTTTGATTTGTTGCTCAACAGAAGAAAACTCTTCAGCAGGTTTTACCACAACATGCTCAGGAGCTTCTGTTGTGAATTCATAAAATTCATCAAAAACAGGACCTCCAGCTTGTAAATAATTCGTAATAAACGAACGAACATCCATCGCCCAAAGTGACCAATCTTCTGTTTCGTTTTTCGTTAAAGAAACATAATTATCAACAATAAAAACTTCTTCAACAAAAGGATATTCTTTGTAAATCGCAACAGCTAATGGAACTCCAGCAGCTTTTTCTCTCGATTTTATCTCGATGATTTCTGGCGCTAACATAGAATTTGAAACGAATTTCATCGCAGCAGGATTAGGCGTCATTTCTGCATAAATAGAAATAGGAGCCTTTTTCATTGGTGCTAAAATTGCATTTTCTTCTAAATGTTCATTGATAATTTCTTTCAAATCTTCTGTAACATCAGCCCAATCAACAGCATCTATTTTTTCTATCGCAACAAAATTCGCTGTGATAAATATTTTTTGAATAAATGGTATAGTCAATAAAACTTGCGCTAAAGGAGATTCGGTAGCTGTAGATTCTTTATCGAATTCCACGCCACCTTGTGTTAAAGTCTCGTCACAAACGAACTTCATCACATTATTATTTGGTGTAATTTCTTCGTATACTCTCATAGTTCTACAAAAATACGCTATAAAAATGTATCTTTATCATTAGAATTATAGATTTTGTTATGGCAATAATTAAAGAATTAAATGGGCATACACCAAAGTTCGGTGAAAACTGCTTTTTAGCGGATAATGCTGTGGTTGTAGGAGAGGTAGAAATGGGAGATGATTGCTCAATTTGGTTTTCAGCAGTTGTGCGTGGAGATGTACATTATATCAAAATGGGGAATAAAGTAAATATTCAGGATAACGCAACAATACATGCGACGTATCAAAAATCGCCAACAACAATTGGAAATAACGTTTCGATAGGGCATAATGCTATTGTACATGGTTGTACAATATACGATAATGTTTTGGTTGGAATGGGCGCAATTGTGATGGATGATTGCATTGTTGAATCTAATTCTTTGATTGCTGCTGGTGCAATTTTAACCAAAGGAACGCATGTAAAAGAAGGAGAATTATGGGCTGGAATTCCAGCGAAAAAAATTAAAGATGTTCCAAAAGAATTGAAAGAAGGCGAAATAGAAAGAATCGCCAATAATTATTTGATGTATAGTAGTTGGTATAAATAAAAGAAAGCTCAGTCTGTAACTGAGCTTTTATTTTCTACTTCCAGAAATTCCAAACTTTACCATCAAAAAAGGCAATTGTTTTGGATAAGGAGAAATAATATCATTGACAACATGTCTATACGAGGTAAAACTATTCAATTGTTGTTATCATTTCCAGATTGTGGAACATATTGCGAATCAATTCTGGTTGTAGATTTTCCAAAATCTTCATTAAATATTACCTTTGTTGTTTAAGGTTTAACAAAACTTATACTAAGGAAAATAAAAACATTGAAAAAAGTATATTATTAATCATAATTAATCCAGACAAAAAAAATAAAATGCAGTTTTGTAACAAATTTTTATAAAGAATGTTGAAATGTTTCTAGTAATCAAATAATTACGTTTTTAGTTGCTTGTTAAATGTTTATTAAGTAAATAAAATATTATTAAACAATACGATATGGTAAAGCAGTTAACTTATGATGATTTTGGACATACGCTTCATCATAATCAAATTCAATCGGTTGATGGTAATTATCTTGTTTTTGATAGACGAAATGATGATACAAAAATTGGAGAAACTTCTTCCATTTGTTTACTTCATACGAGAACTTACGAATCCGAAATTATTTATACAACAAATAATCAAACAGAGTTTGGTCCTGGAGTAGGTGCAGCCTCTTTTTCACAAATTGAGAATAAAGTTATTTTTATTCATGGTATTCGAAATGCGAATCAAGCAAATCCGTATTCGGCAACAAGAAGGACAGGTGTCGCAATTGATTTAGAATTTCCAAATCAGCCTATTTTTATGGATGCTCGAAATATAAATTTTCCCTTTACAAATGGTGCTTTGCGTGGAGGAACACATTCGCATTCGTGGCAAAAAGAGAAGAATTGGATTAGTTTTACTTACAACGATTATGTCTTGGAACAAGAATCCAAACACAATTCTAGTATAAAAGATCAGCGAGTGGTTGGAATGATGTTTCCCAAAAAAGTTGAGGTTGATTTTGATAAAACATTAGAGAATAATTTTGGTGAAATGTTTTCGATTATCGTTTCTAGAGTAGTGATAAATCCTAAAAATGGAAGTGATGAAATCGAAAAAGCTTTTGATGAATGTTGGATTAACTCAACAAACAATATCGCATTTCAGGGACATGTGCGTGATGAAAAAGGGAATTTGAAAACGGAAATTTTTATTGCTGAAATTCCAAATGAAATAAGGTTTGATGAAAACGATAATTTAAAAGGAACTTTAACTACTTTGCCAGATGTGCCAAGCTGTATTTCGCAAAAACGAATCACTTTTACTCAAAATGGAATTAGCAATTTTAGACATTGGTTACGTTCTTCACCAGACGGAAAAATCATCTATTTTTTGATGGAAGATGAATTCGATAAAACGCAATTATTTGGTGTAAATTTAGTTTCGAATGAAATTATTCAATATTCTTTTTTAGAAAATTCGATTACCTCTCCATTCAATCTTTCACCAAACGGAAAATATGCTATTTATTTTGTTAACGATAAAATATATCTAAATGATTTAACCGAAAAAAAATCTAAACAAATCTATCAAGTTCAAAAAATCAATAATGAATTAACGGGAATTCCGCATTTTTCTAACGATGGAAAAAAAATCTATTTTAATCAATTTGTTTCAAATAATTTCAATGAAAAGTTTATTCAAATCTTCGAATTAGAGTTATAAAACAAAATTGAAATATGTTAAAGTTCAAAGTTTTCTAAAAAATATTTGTCCCTTATAAAAAATATTTCTAATTTTAGTACAGATACTTAACCGAACCTAAGGTCTATGCTCTTATTCGAGTCTAACCAATGGGAATAAGAACTAAAAAAAACCTCCAATTTGGAGGTTTTTTTTATGTTTTTATTAGTCTTACTTCATACAAATCCTTGCGTCTGTCTTTCATCGTTTTTACAGTTCCATACTCATGCAACTCTTTTAGAAGATAAAGATCAACGTCTGAAATCAGTACCATTTCTGTATTCGGAGTTGCTTCTGCTTTAACTCCATTGTTTGGAAAAGAGAAATCTGAAGGTGTGAAAACTGCCGATTGTGAATATTGAATATCCATATTATTCACACGCGGTAAATTTCCCACAGAGCCTGCAATAGCCACATAACACTCATTTTCTATTGCACGAGCTTGCGCACAACTACGTACTCGCGTATAACCATTTTGCGTATCAGTCATAAATGGAACAAATAAAATTTCCATTCCTTGATCGGCTAAAATACGGCTCAATTCAGGAAATTCGACATCATAACAAATTAGTAAACCTACTTTTCCGCAGTCGGTATCAAAAACTTTTATTTCATCGCCACCATTCAATGCGTAATATTTGAACTCATTTGGTGTAATGTGTATTTTACTATACGAATCTAATTTCCCCGAACGATGACATAAAAATGACGTATTATATAGTTTTCCTTCCTTTAGATGAGGCATAGATCCTGAAATAATATTGACATTATATGTAATTGCAAATTCTTGAATTTTCTTCACAATATCGTCCGTCATCGTTGCTAATTGATGCATCGCTTCAATCTCTTTCAAATGATTATATGGACTCATCAACGGCGAATTGAAAAATTCTGGAAACATAATAAAATCAGAGCCATAATCGCTTACCGCACTTACGAAAAACTCAATTTGATCATAAAAATCTTGTAAACCATTAAATAAACGCATTTGCCATTGCACCAAACCAAGACGAATAGTACGTTTTGTCGGTGAATTAGATTTCAATTCAGGTTCGTAATAGATATTATTCCATTCTAATAAAGTGGCGTATTCTAAGGATTCTTTATCATCTTTCAGATAATTTTTCAAGATTTTTTTAACATTAAAATCATTCGAAATCTGAAAAGCTAAAGTTGAATCATAAATTTCTTTACTTTTTACTTTTTCTATATATTGTCTAGGAGATAATTCTTGCGAATATTTATGATAATTTGGAATACGTCCACCAGCTACAATTGATTTTAGATTCATTTCTTCACAAAGCGCTTTACGTTCGTCATATAAACGTCTTCCCAAGCGCAATTGACGATAATTTGGATGAACAAAAACTTCAATTCCATACATTACATCACCTTCTGGATCATGTTTTAAAAATTTACCATTAGATGTTATCGTATCATAATTCGATTCGATATTCGTTTTTTTCGAATTAACCACAATACTTAATGCCGAAGCAACAACTTTTCCATCCACTTCAACACAAAGTTGACCTTGCGGAAAAATAGCTAATAATTCTTTAATTTCGTCGACAGTCCAAGTTCCAAGCTGATTGTGATAGGCTTCTTTTGTAGATTCAGTCAAATCACTATAATCTTCAAGAGTCAAATTTCTGACCTGAATATTCATTTTATTTAGATTTAGATTATGTTTGAATTTAGCAAATATTAATCCAATAAACAATTTTAAAAAATAAATTTAGACCTATCTTCGTATAGACTAATAAGCATGAAATGAAAGATGTAAAAATAGAGTTTAGAAAGCCTATTTATCCTGTGAGTGACGAATTAAATCATTATTTAGAGAAATATCATCGCAAAACAAAAGCGAGTGTAGAATATGATGATTTGATGCGTTTTTCGGGTTGTGTAGCATTGGAAGATAAGGAAGGAAATGATACGCATTGGTTAGGTGTTTATTATACCGACTCGGAACATCAGGAAATTCAAGATAGTCTAAACAGAATTTACACCTACTTACATTCAGACGGAGATGAGGAGTCTTTGCCTTATCTTGTTGTTGATTCTATTGATTATTGTACGTTCGGAAATTCGAAACCTTTTCGTATTCGGGTTCGTAATATTTTGAATGATAATTATACCAATTTTTACATCAAAAAAGCAGATGCTTCGCGTATTTATGGTTTAGAATTAGAAGATATTTTGTCTCCACATCGAATCAATTTTTTGGTCTACAAAAATACATTGATTGAAGAGCATATTTTAGGAATTCCAGGAGATGTTTTTATCAAAAATTATTTGGATAAATGTAATGATTTAGAGAAAAATCAGATTGCAAAAGAGTTTGTAAAGTTCAATGAACGCTGTTTTATTGGTCTTTTAGGTGATATGCGATCGTATAATTATGTGGTGATTCCAATTCACGATTTTGATCAAGTTATCTATAGAATTCGACCAATAGATTTCGATCAACAATGTTATGAAGGAAATTTAAAAATTTATCGACCACAGTATTTCAAAGAAAATAAAATTATGGTTGATTTGGTGAATAATCGCTTGAAACCAAATTCTGTCGATCAATATAGAAAAGAAGTAAAATCCTTGATTTCGAAAAGAATTTCGAATAGTTCGAAACGTTTTCGTGATTTAATGAAAATCATGAAAAATGATCATATTTCTAAACCAGAAAATGTTGCACAATTACGAACTGGTTTTGCAAAGTTTTATAAAGATCAATCTTACGAAAATTGTGAAAGAATGGGTGAAGTTCTATATAAAGCAATTGCGAATAGTTTGGAACAGATAAAATAAGAAAAGCTTCTCAAAAATAGAGAAGCTTTCTTTTTTTATATAATTTAGAAATTAGTTTTTTAATAACTGCTTTCTGAAACGTAAAGCAACCAATCCTGCCCCTATTACCAATAATGGTAAATAATCATCGATTGGTGCTGGATCAGCATCTTCAACATCTGTTCCACCACCACCGGTTCCTGGTCTAGCAGAACTTTCATTTTGATTAGTTGATTCAAAGAACGAAATCTTATTTTCTTGAGCAGATAGACCTATTGAACAATGCAAAACTCCTGCAACTAAGATAATTTGTTTTATATTTTTCATATTGTACTATTTTATTAGATGTTAAATTATTTGTTTACAACTTTTTGAGTCTTAACTTTTCCGTCTTCAGTCAGAACTTTTATAACTAAAATTCCTTTTGCAGAAGATTCAACTTGGTAAACACTTGCACGAATGTTATTTTTCACAAATATTTTTCTTCCTTGAATATCATACAACTCTACCGAAGAAATTTTATTTTGTTTTGCATCCACTACAATTGTATTGTTTTTAGTATAAACAATAACATTTTCTTTTGACAATTCATCTGTACCTAATGTTTTATTTGTATACACAAGTTCAAAACGAGTATCAAATATTCCTGCTTTAGAAGTGAATGAATAAGCTGATTCTGATAAGTTATGTACTTGATTTAACTCTTTATCTCTTAAATAAACAATCTGTCCTTTTTCAAACAACCCATCAGCTTTCTCTATATTGATTGTGTAATTTCCTTGCTCTAAAGTTTCAAAACCTAATTTTACGACATCATCAGTTTTAAAAGGTAAGCTACGTCCTTGGATTGCATATGCTTCATTATTAATCAATGAGTAGATTGCTGAAGATCCTCTTTGCATCACTTTTGCATCAATTTGATTATCCGCATCGTTTGTAGCTCCATCCATATAAGCTAATAAAATTTGGCTAATTGTTTTACTTTCTTTTGATAAACTTAACCAAATTCTGTTTTTCTCTGCAATTGAATTTTTATAGAAAAATGCATCTTGCGAAGTTCTCATTGTATTGTTAAAATTAACTGTAGGTGTAGCTTGAGAAAGTCCTACGATAAATCCTTGTCCAACAGAAATGTTTGACAAATCAGGAATAACACCACCTACAACGTTGAATGCGGCATAATTATTTGCATATTCTGAAGAACCAACAGGGAATTGATGTGTCCAGAAATATAATGAATTAACATTCTCATTTGCTAATAAGAATTTTTCCACATTAATGTTAGAAGCATAAGGGTTACCAACTAAATTGTATCCATTTGCTGTAAATTGAACAGGAACTGTTATATCTCCATTGAACGGAACACCTAAAAATGCACCATTATGAATTGTATTTTGCCCTGTTGGTAAAGTGTTTTTAACACGGATAGAAACCCCTTTACCTGGTTCAAATAATTTTGAGTCTGTATCTGAAGTTAAAATCTGAGTAAATTCATCTGTTGTTTCATTATATGTCCAAAAACGATTGTATAATGTTTCCGGAGAGAATGAACGTATAGTTTGTTGCGATGCTTCCTGCTGAACCGGAGAAGACCAGAACGTCATATCATTACGAACCATCGATTTACTATCGCGGTTAACTGTAATTGCTCCTGAGTTAGCAACGTTTTGATTTTGGATTAAATTACCACCATTTTCTACAACTAATCCTGTAAGACCAGCTTGATTGTCGATCTTCCCATCAACGATTAAACGAGCACCTGACTTTACGACAACTGAACCTCCAGCATCTGAAACTGTAAACGTTTTAGCTTCTAATTGCGTATCAACTGTTACTTTACCTTTGATGATTACATCTTTTGTAAGATCCGGCGTTCCATTAGACCATGCAGTTCCGTCCCAAGTTGTAGAGTTTTCAGCTGTTGAACATTGAATTTTAACATTGTCAATAAATGCTCTTTTTGCCGATGTTTCTAATTTTAAAGTAGAACCAGCAGCTACGTTTTCAAAACTTACAGTTTGTGTTTCGAAATTATCTGCCATTTTTGACGTATAAACAACATTTTTAGTTTCTGAACCTAATGTAACATTGACACTTCCTTCAATTGTTGTCCAGCCTTTTACATCAAAAGAAACTGTTACATTACCAGCTATTTGATCTAACACTTTTGATGTTATCCCCCCTTTGTTATTACTTGAACCTAACCTAATAGCATTTCCTGCTTGATAAACAGTAGCTACAGTAGGAAAATTAGAATTCCCATTCCAACTTACTGATGAACCTGTTGTCGATGTGTTATTTCCTGATACACCTTCAAAGTCTTCTTCAAAACAATACGTTGCATTTGGATCTGTTACTGAAACATCAAAAGTTGTATTAAATTCGTTATAATTATTATTACTAACGGCAGTTGCAGTAATAGTTGTAGAACCAAGTGCGTCAAAAGATAACATATTTCCATTTGTAGAAACAACAGAATTATTAGCAGAAGTATATACAATATTTAACCCTTGATCTGTTTGTGATGGTAAACCAGAAAAAGTAGTTCCTTGGCTTTGAGTCAAATGCTCAAAAGTATAATTGACTGTTTGATTTGCTTTTGCTATTTCAAAAGTTACATTAGCCAGGTCAGAAGTTCCATATTGATTTGTGGCTGTTAACTGTGCTATAAATGTTCCTGGTTGTTCAGGTGTACCTGAGAAAACACCATTATCAAATGTAATTCCTAAAGGTAATGTCCCCGTTTGCGCCCAAGAGGTAGGGTTATTAGTCGCTGTCACAGCTCCATCAGACAACAATACACCATAAGTTCCTGTAATTGTTCGTGGAGACACAACTGGTTTTTCCGTTGCTACTCCAGCAGCAGTCCAAGAAATATTATCTAAAGTAAGTTGTGGTCCTGCATTTCTAAAAGTTACAGTTACTACTCCTGTTTTGTTTATTTCTACTTCATAATTGTGAATAGTTGTATCGGTACTAGTTGTACCAAAAGTAGGAGAAGTAAAAACAACTACGTTATCTACTAAGATTTCAATCTTTCTATTATTTGAACCTCCAGTAAAAGCTTTTCTGACATCAAAAGATAATTTTCCGATTCCATTAGAAATTGTAGTTTCTAATGTATTTCCTGAAGCTTGAAATAGGATTCCTTTATTTGTGATTGGATATGTACTTTCATTTCTTGCATTTGTATAATTCCATACAATTCCTCCTGTTTCTCCAGTAAATGATCCTGTTGCATAAGAACTACTTAATGCTGTTTGGGACTCAAAAGTTTCTGTTCCCTGTCCAAAAGCAAATCCTGATAACAATAATGTTAATAAGGATGATTTAAAAAAGTAAAGTTTTTTCATACGATAAATTGTTTTAAGTTTTTTTTAAAAAAAGTTAATTTTCTAAACTAATATTAATATAACATTAACAAAAATAATACATAAAATTTACTTAAGTATTTTTAAATGAATATCCTACAAAAAAAATCCGCTAACAAATAAATGTTAACGGATTAATTTTAAATAAAGGGAAAAAATACTATTAATAGTATGTATATCTTCTAACACCTGCAATGTGTTTTGCTAAACGCATTACTTGGTGACTGTATCCATATTCGTTATCATACCAAACATACATCACAACATTTTTACCATCGGCAGAAACAATTGTCGCATTACTATCGAAAATCGACGGAGCAGAAGTTCCAACAATATCCGAAGAAACCAATTCATTGTTCAACGAAAATTTAATTTGCTCAACTAATTCTCCGTTCAATGCAGCATCTTTCATCAAATTGTTTACCGCTTCTACAGAAGTATCTTTACTAACTTCTAAATTCAAGACAACCAAAGATCCATTTGGAACAGGAACACGAATTGCATTCGAAGTTAATTTACCTGCTAAACTTGGTAAAGCTTTTGCTACAGCACTACCAGCACCAGTTTCAGTAATTACCATATTTAAAGCAGCAGCACGTCCACGACGGTATTTTTTGTGCATATTATCAACCAAATTTTGATCGTTTGTATACGCATGTATTGTTTCTAAATGTCCTTTTACAACACCTAAATTATCTTCAACAACTTTCAAAATAGGCGTAATTGCATTTGTTGTACAAGAAGCAGCTGAGAAAATATTTACATTTTCTGGGCTATATTCTTCATGATTAACACCGTAAACAATATTCGGAACACCTTTTCCTGGCGCTGTTAATAAAACTTTATCAGCACCAACAGATTTTAAATGACGAGATAACGCTTCTTCATCTTTAAAAACACCTGTGTTATCAATAATTAAAGCATTATTAATTCCGTAAGCAGTATAATCAATATCTTCTGGTTGAGCTGCAGAAATCATGTAAACAGAAACTCCGTTGATGATTAACGCATTATTTTCGTGATCAGCTACAACGTTTCCATCAAAATCACCATGAACAGAATCATGACGTAACAAAGAAGCTCTTTTTTCTAACAAAACAGGATCGTTTTTATCACGTGTTACAACAGCGCGTAATCTTAATTGTTGACCTTTTCCCATTTGAGAAGCCAACTCACGAGCTAATAAACGTCCGATACGACCAAAACCGTATAAAACAACGTCTTTTGGTTCAACACTTTTTACATTTTTGCTTGCACCTAATTTCTCTTCAACGAAAGCTTCTGCCGAAGCGTAATTCCCAGAAATATATTCTTTAGCTAATTTTCCAACATCAAGTCTAGAAGCTGGTAATTTAGCTTCAGAAATAGCTTTAGCAATCGCTAATGTATCGTCGATAGCAATCTTTTTTTCTACAAATTCCTCAGCATACTGATGTAGATTTACGATGTCACTAACGTTTTTATCAACTAATTGATTACGGAAAATTACCAATTCAACAGATTGATCATACCATAAATCTGAAACAATTTTAATGAATTCTACAACCTTTTTGCTCATTTCATTGAAAGATGCAAGTTGTTGATCATAAGAAGAGTGGTTCATTTAATAAATGTTTATTTGTGTTTATTTACTTAATTCTTGGCAAAAGTAATCAATTATAACGATTTCGTACATTTTTTTTACAAAAACTAATTATTGTCATAAAAACACAACTATTCCTACGAAAATACTAAAATATAGAAAAAAAATAAATTTTTAATAGGAAATTTTAAATTTTATGAATACTAATAAGTAGCTATTAACCATTATTTTATTGTTTAATTTAAATTGAATTGAATTTTACGAAAACGTTTTCGTAAAATAATTGTTAAAAATTTTTATTTGCAAATTCGAAAAAGCGTTCTATATTTGCACTCGCAATACGGCAATAAACGCTGTGTTGGAGAGTTGGCAGAGTGGTCGAATGCGGCAGTCTTGAAAACTGTTGAGGGTCACACCTCCGGGGGTTCGAATCCCTCACTCTCCGCTGAAAGGGATTCTATTACTTAGAATCTCTTTTTTTGTATAAATAAAAAAGTTTTCTTCCTTTATTTTCAAATGGTTACTCGAAAATAAATCCATCATTGTAGGTATTTGATAAATCCCATTTTCATAGTGTAAACTGCTGTCGAACACTATGTTTACAAATTCTTTTTTCTGTAAAGTATTAGCTTTAGAATAAACAAACTTCATATCTGTTAATTGGTTCAGATTCTTTTCTAAGATTTTAAAAGCAACTTGTTGATCAGTACTATATCGCTCTATTGCCCCTTTAAGAGTTATAATTTCATCATTGTAACTAGAAAACCAACGTTGATACGTATCCTTGCTTACTTCGTTTTTAATCCATTTTTCTTCTACCGAAAATAATTTCTCTTGAACTGCTAGTAATTGATTTTGTTTTTCAACAACCTTTTTTCTATTGTTTGACAACTCGATTTCAAGTGATTTATTCGTTTCAGATTTAATTTTATTGAGTTGAACAGATGATAAACTCATTAACTCACAAATTTGAAGAAATTGTTGATGAGCTTTTTTAGCACTAATGTTATTGTGTCGTGAGTGTCTGCATTTATAATAGTAAAAATATTTTCCTGATTTCCCCCTCGACGGTGCTCCTGATAATGGTGTTCCACAATGGCATTTTAATATTCCGCGTAATGGAAGTTCATCATCTATGACTACACGCTGTTTAGTTGGATTCTTAAATTTTTCTTGAACCATCATCCATGAAGTTTTATCGATGATTGGTTCATGTATCGCATCAAATAATCCTCCAGAATAATTTTTATAAGCTTCCACTTTTAATAATCCAGCATAAACAGAATTTTTCAGAACACGTTCAATCGCCATATTTCCTTTAGTGGTGAAACCAAGATTTCTAGCTTCTTCTTTTATCAAATAAAGTGGCGTGTTTTTAAGAAAAGCGTCATAAATATAGCGGACAATTTTAGCTTCTGTTTCTTCTACAATTAGTTTTCGTTCTTTTCGTTCACCGATTTTTCTGTAGCCAAATGGAGCATTTTTAAAAACAAATCTTCCTTCTTTTGCTTTAGCAGTATATATACCGCCTTTTACTTTTATACTTCGATTAATGTTGTCTTCTTCGGCTAGAAGTAATTGTAAACCTGCTCTGAAAAAACTACCAGGCGTGTCGTAATCGAAGATTATTCCCTCTGTAACGCTTACAACTTGAATGTTGTATTTTTTCTGAAGCAATTTCACCATACTCATCGCTTCACCTGCATCGCGACTAAAACGATCCAATTGGTCGACAAGAAGATAATCAACTGTTTTGTAATGTTTCTTAATAAAGTCTTTGAGTTTAATAAAATCTGGACGATCAAATGTGCGAGCACTTTTACCACGATCAATAAAAGTGTCTATTAATTTAATTTCATTAAATTCTAACCATTGATCAGTATAAAGTTCTTGTCGTTCTATTGAACCATTACTCTGTCCGAGCTGACTAAACCTAAGGTATCTTATTGCTCTTTTCATAGTATTCCTTTAAAGTGGTAGATAAAATGATCTCTATAATCAAATTTACAACTTTTTCTTCCTTCTTAGCTAGTCTTTTTTGATTTACATCAATATTATCTTTTTGATTATCAGTTATTTTTAAATATCCATCACCTTTCTTCATTATCTTAGTCTTTATTATTCATAAAGTTTTTAAACATTTGAATCGTTTAATAAAAAGTAGTTCTAAATGATGAAGTAGCTATAAATAGGCATTTGTTGGAGCTATATGTCAGGTATTGGTTTTCATTACTTCGCATTCCAAGTAAGCACAAAAAAAGCAGTAATCGTTAAAAATACTGCTTGTGTAGTTTAAAACTAAACTTTGATAACTCCATAAAAATTAAAAGCTAACTCTGGTTCCGTTCAACAAGCTTTGATCTCATGCCCTCTAGGCAAGACGAAAACTTAGTTATTATGTGATGTTTTTATTCCTTGTAAAAGTGATTATGAATTTTTTCAATGAAATCTATTCCCTCTTTGTTTAATGTTTCTTTTATTTTTGCTAAACTATTGTTAATTAGCGTCATTATATGGCATTATAGTTTTTTACTTTTGGTATTATTAATTCTAAATTATTTGACAATGATTTCAATTTTAGCAATCAAACCAGGCCCAAAACCTAGTAAACCTGATGGAACTCCTGATAAAAGGAGAAGAGTAACGCCTTCTAATCAACCCAAACATCCAGGATTAAAACCTCATAAACACAAACCTGGAGATTAATTCTAAAAATTAGTATTCGTCACAAAAAAGTGGCGAATACTTTTTTAGTAAAATAATTTTAATAAATCTATCTAATAATACGGGAAACCGTAATTTAAACAATAATCTAATATCTAACTTTATAAAAAAATATGAAATAAGAAAGAACAATATAAATAATACCAATTGAATTATTAGGATAATAATTTTTTTAGTTGGAAGGTGTTTTATGAGAAATTTTTCATTATTATTTATAGACTCTTATCATATATTAAAGTAAAAACATACAACTAATTACTCTATATATTAATTAATACAACTATTTCTTTAAACGTTATATTGATTTTATTAATTTGAAGTATATTAGTAATATTAAATTTAAAGAGCTATATTTTAATTAATTTTGTACATTATTTAGCACATAAATGAGTGATTTAAAATACATAGATTTATTTTCGGGATGTGGAGGTTTATCATTAGGATTACATAATTCTAAATGGTCAGGCATTTTCGCAATAGAAAAAAATCCAGATGCTTTTAAAACTTTAGAGTTTAATTTAATCAAAAATAAAAAACATTTTGATTGGCCAACTTGGTTACTTCAATCTGCTCACGATATCAATGAAGTTTTAAAAAACCATAAAAAAGAATTAGAAAAGCTTAAAGGAAAAGTAAATTTAATAGCTGGAGGTCCTCCGTGTCAAGGTTTTTCTATGGCAGGAAGAAGAAATGAAGCTGATGAAAGAAATAATCTAATTAATTCTTACATTGAATTTGTTAGTTTAGTAGAGCCTGATTTAATTTTCTTCGAAAACGTGAAAGGTTTTACGATGGAATTTAAGAAAAATAAAGAAAAAGGTATTGCATACTCTAAAATTGTTTTAGAAAGCTTAGATAAACTTGGGTATTACGTACAAGGAAAGTTAGTTAATTTCTCTGAATATGGTGTACCTCAGAAAAGAACACGATTTATTTTAGTAGGAGTAAAGAAAATATTGCCTAATGCATCTCAAGAATTAGCCGATTCTTTTTATTCAGATTTAGAAAAAAATAAATTTTCTTTTTTAAAATCGAAGAAAATAGGCGTATTTAATACTGTTCAAGATGCAATCTCAGATTTACATCAAAGCAATGGTTTAGTAGAATCGTTGGATTCTCCAGGTTTCAATTCGGCATATTATGGAGATGCAACATCCAAGTATCAAAAATATATTAGAAAAAATACTAAAAGCCCTATTCCTGATAGCCATCGTTTTGCAAAACATCAACCTACAACTGTAGCTAAATTCCGCAATATTTTAGAATTAACTGCAAGTAGACGAAATCTTGATATTTCGAAGGAGATTAGAGAAACGTACAATATAAAAAAACACACTATCATACCTCTTTCTGCAAATGCCTGTAGTCCAACAATTACAACATTACCAGACGATTATATTCATTATTTAGAACCAAGGATTATGACGGTTCGTGAATATGCGCGTTTACAATCTTTTCCTGATTGGTATAAATTTCAAGGAAAATATACTACGGGAGGAAAATTAAGAAAACAAGAAGTCCCTAGATATTCACAAATAGGAAATGCCATTCCGCCATTATTTGCTGAACAAGCAGGTATAATTTTACAAAATTTTTTAAATGGGTAATAAGGAGTTTGATAAAGGGTTTCTACAGTTTGATGTAAAGACAGGGATGAAAAATATCATCGGTAGAGATTTGATTACTGATGATTTTATTGCGATATATGAGCTTGTAAAAAATTCTTATGATGCTTATGCAGATTATGTGAAAATCATTTTTAAAAAAGATGAAATAATCATTGCTGACAATGGAAAAGGAATGTCTAAAGATGATTTAGTAAAGAAATGGTTTGCCGTTGCTTATTCTGCAAAAAAAGACAATACAGAAGATAATGATTTGAAAAGAGATTCACATCTTAATAACTTGAAATCTAGAAGATTTTACGCGGGAGCTAAAGGTGTTGGTCGATTTTCTTGTGATAGACTAGGAAATGAATTAGAACTTATTACGTCTAAAAGTGATTCCAATCAGACATTTAAAGTTGAAGTGGATTGGGAAGCATTTGAAAAAGATGCAAAACAAAGTTTTAGTGATATTAATGTGCCGTTTGAAGAAATTGAAAATATTTCATTATTTCCTAAACAGAGAAATCATGGAACAATTTTACATATTAAAAAATTAAATTCTAAATGGGAGGAGCGGAAGCTAATTGAATTAAAAAGATCATTAGAGAAGTTGATAAACCCTTTTTCTAACGAAAAAGATTTTTTAATTGAAATTGAAGTTTCAGGACTGGACTATTTAAATGAATTACAAGCTTCTGGACTGAATGGTGTTATTGGAAATAACATTTTAAAGGTTTTAGATTTAAAAACTACTCAATTAGAGTTGAAAGTTACCGATGAGATAATAAGTACAAAAGTACTTGATAGAGGAGTTTTAATATATCATATTGAGGAAGTTAATCTTTTTAGCAATTTAATAGATGATTTAGAGATAAACTTGTATTTCTTAAACCGAAGCGCGAAGATTAACTTTGGTAAGTTAATGGATATTGAACCTGTAAATTACGGAAATGTATTTCTTTACAAAAATGGATTTAGGGTACAACCCTATGGAAATGTTGGAGATGATAGCTGGGAAATAGATACAAGGAAACAACAAGGATATAATCGTTTTCTTGGTACAAGAGATCTATTTGGAAGGGTTGATTTAACTACTGATAAAAACGACGAATTTAAAGAAGTTTCAAGCCGAAATGGAGGATTAGTAGAATCTATAGGTAAAATTAAACTCTTTGAAATCTTTACTGATAAAGCACTAAAAAGATTAGAGAGGTATGTTGTTGGTGTGCTTTGGGGTGAAGGTTTTAGAAGAAAAAATTATTTTCTTGATACAGAACTTGCTGATAAATTACGTAGTAATCTTTCTGAAGATAAAGATAAAGATTCCTACGAGGATGCACTTAATAATTTAGGCAGTAAGATTGATTTTGTTAATCTTATTAAATCTTTAAGTGACGATAAGAATATTAAAATTATCAACTATAACAAAGACTTAGTTAATCTGGTAAATGAAAGACTAGATGATGTACAACCTAAATTCATTACCGATTTAGAAAAAATTGCAGAAAGAACAAATGATAAAGATTTACTAAATCAAATTAAGTTAACCGAAGATAACTTTAATAAAATAGTTAATGAAAAGGAACAGGCTTTAGCAAGAGAAGAAGAAGAACGCAAAAGAAGAATTGAAGCTGAGATAAAAGCAAAGGAAGAAGCAATAAAAAGAGCTGAGGCAGAAAAAAAACAAAAAGAAGAGAAAGATAAAAGATTAAAAGCAGAAGTTGAAACTGAAAGGAAAGAAAAAGAAAGAGCTTTAGCAGAACTTGCAAAATTTAAAGCGGAGCAAAAAGCTAAAGAAGAAGAAGAAAAACGAAAAGATGTTTCAGATAAACTAGATATTGAAACTAAAAAAAATCAATATCTAAATGCAACAAGAAAAACATTAAGTGATGATGCGACACTATCACAAGAAGTGTGTAAGTTTAGAAGTGACGGCTTGGATTTTTATAATCTTAGCCTTTCTTCAAAAATAAGCATAAATTGGTTTAAAATCAAACCCCAATAATGGATGGGAATTGTCCATTTTTTGGTCGATTCTTTGAAAGCAAGATAAACCGATTTCAAAAAT